>NZ_CP039395.1 GCF_004803695.1 Muribaculum gordoncarteri | reverse complement strand
TTTGGTAAATATCTAGATAGCATATCCTTTTCCCAAATGTAGTTTTTACATTTGCTGAACACTTCACAAGTTTTACAAGGAGAATCACTTTCTATATTTTCTTGTTGGGGAGAATAGAGATTCAGAGCTTTCTCTGAATTCCAGATTTCGGAAATAGATGCTTTGCGAACACTTCCTAAAATATATTCAGGATGGTCGTATAACATTTCACAAATGCTACATAGTCCATTAGCTAGAATAGATAAGCTTGTTGTATTAGCTAAGCATATTTGATTACGACAAAACAAATTCTGAAACAGTGTTGCATTTCTGCAGTACGTATCCGTCAGAAGATATCTTATTTAGTCCAATACGAAAATTTGAAGAGTGTTTCTTTGAAAAGTCGTAGATAGCTTTAAGACTATCATTGTCAATCTCAATTTCAGCGTACTGTTGCTTCTTGTATTCGGAGAAAAAAGCAGGAGTCATTATCCACTCTTTAACGCAAGAGTAGTTAGAAAGAAAGTTATACAGTCGTGCAACTGATTCGAGAGACCCATTTTTCTTTGTAAGAACACTACGAATCAGAATGCTGATACCATGTTTAGAACATGCTTCAAACATAGTTATAACATGGTTTATATAATCTTCATCAACTTTTATGAGTTCCTTTAAAACGCATGGATCATCTGAGTCCAAAGAAAATTGAATTTCGGTATAGCCTAGATCATGAAGAACTTTTAAGTCTGTAGGGGATAGGGGTGTTTTTGTAGATAGGAATGGTTTATATCCGGCATTGATAACCTCTTCTAAAATAACACTCCAGTCTTTATGCGCAAATATGTCACCACCTGTAAGTGTTAGATTAACTACTCCTTTCTTTTTGAGTTCTTTGATTATGTCTACAATTTCAACTGTAGACATAAGCGGTGTCAGAGATCTATTTGCATAACAATAGCAGCATGAAGTGTTGCATAAAGTTGTTACCATTAAATTTACAGATAATGGCATTGACGGTCTTTGAGGTATGAACTCCTGACTCCAATTAAAATCTTCGGTTTCAAAAAAACTTGTCTCCTCTACACTTTCACATACCTCTAATAAATTGGAAGGGAAAACGATAGAGAATGTATCACTAAGTTTAAACTCTTTATTACCTCGATTATCTTGGTTTGGAAGAAGCTGTGCTACGAAATTATGTATAGCATTTTTTGTGATACCCATTTCGTCTGATAAGAGCATGAGATCACGATCTAACTCATCTCTACCCAAACGTGAAAGGATATATCCAATAAATGGGGGAATAGGAATAGCCCCAAATTCATTGGTGTCGTTGTTTATGATTTTGTCAACCCTTACAATGTAAGAGCAATTTTTTTGATTTCTTATTGTATAAGATGGTGATAGCTTTATAATCATATTGGTAGAAAATAAGACCCCAGCGGCAGTGTATGTTTCTGGTTGTTTCTGTTCTGCCGCTGGGGCAAATTTGATTACTGGCCGGCTCCGCTCGAACAGGTGCAAATAGTCTCTTCTCCTTTGGCTGTTTCAAAGGAGAGAGCTTTCTGACCAGCTCCGGAAGAGCATGAACATTTGCCACCGTCTTCAGAAGCCTGTCCAGCTCCTTTGGTGCACTCGCAAACTCCGGCGAGTCCACCTCTTACTTCAACCATTTCTTGAAGAAGTAAGGTTTCAATCTTGGGAAGATTCATGATTCTTCGTTGTTAAAGGGTTACGGCAATATTACCGATTGTAAATATACACAAAAAGAATTGATTACAGAAATATTTTATTTTTTTTACTTAAATTATTTGGATAAATGGATTGAATTGTGTATGAATAAGTGGATGGGATGGTCATTGTTCTGTTATATATCTGAGGATAAAGTCCTCGATTACACTGGACATAGATTTGCCTCTTGTGGCACATGCTGCCTTGAAGCGAGACTGTAGTTCTTGGTCTATATTGAATGACGTTGGACGCTTGTTAGATGCTCTTGTGGCTGTATCTACTGTGGTTGCCCCAGCGAGCATATTGTCGATAGGTGATGGTATGACTGCTGGTTGAGTACCATTTTGAGGTACTGTCAAAGTCTTATTTTTAGCCATGAGAAACGGTTATTTATTTAGTGATTTTGATAATTAGTGAAATATTGATTTTGCTAATTATTTATTTAGTGATTAGAGCTTGCTATCAAGTTCGGTCACTAATGCTTGAAAATCTTTAGCCCCATTTGCATCGGGGTTAAAGCTGACAATATCAGTAAAATCGAAGGCTGCTTTGGATACATCATTATTCTTTCGGATTACAGTGGAAAGAACTCTATCACCGTACTTAGATCTGACATCTGTTTCTATGGCTTCTGTCATGGTCTGGCCTTTTTCGTAGATGTTGAAGAATATGTAGTCAATGTGTATGCCGGGATTTAGCACCTGCATTTTTACACAAAACTGATCCATCATAGATAATCCATAGTTTGACATAAGATCGGCCTTCATAGGTACGATTAATTTATTGGCGGCAGTAAGTGCGTTGATTGTAACTAATCCGAGAGCCGGAGGACAGTCCAATAGGATATAGTCGTAAATGGAGCTGAATGGATCAAGAAGACCCTTCAACACTCTTTCCCGGTTGAACATCATCTGTAACTCCAAATCAATTCCCGCCATATCAAGTCCACTTGGAACGATATCGAGATTTTCACGGATTGGATAGATGGGAAGATTGAGCTGCTCACGAATTGCGTGGTAAATAATTCGTGGGGGAATGTTTTCCATGAAGTGCCGGGTAAGATTGGCTTGGGTATCTAAGTCAACCATCAACACTTTCTTCCCTCTTGATGCCAATACCGCTCCGATGGATGCGACAGAGGCGGTTTTACCGACTCCGCCCTTATGATTGGCTATTGCTATTATTTTGGCTTTCATTAATGGTGGGGTTAAGGGTTATGTCTTAGTTTGACAATGCAAAGATAATAATAATTATTGAATTACCTAAATAGTGTTTTATTCGTTTAGTGTTTTTGCTATGCTACTAAAATAAGAAAGGGAAAGGTAATGGATAGTAATTATTGAAAAATATAATTAGCGATAGTGGTAATTAGTTATTTAGTGTTGGGGTTTGGGTAATTCCGAGAAATGTTATATCTTTGCAAAAGTGTAAAAGAAATTTCATTGATAATATACGCCCCCTTAATGGGGCACGAGGAACGAGTGCCCCACTGTTCAAAATTTTAGATTATGAGTATAGACTTTAGTAAGGTTGACTTGAATAATTTTGATTTCGATACTCTTCCTGCGGATGAGTACCGGGAGTTTCTTCAGGCTTGGTCGGATTACCATGGTCGGTTGAACCGTGTTTCTGTGGATGTGTTGGAGAAGGAGTTTGAGCGTAAATCCGATTATCTTCAGTGTGGGGAGCATTATGAATTGTCAGAGCTTTATCCTGATGAGTTTGTCGAGTTGTTGTTTGAGAGGAAAGCCTTTGAACAGGGTGAGGGGATTATTCCTTTTGAGGAAGTACAGAGTTATGAATACCAGCTGTGGTTGAAGCAGAAGATCCGGAACAAGGCTTTGAGGTCAGAGTCCCCCAATTCAGATGATGCACAGTCAGAGAAGATCGACTATAGTGGTTATCGTATGTGGAGATATAATCCTGTGGTCTTCTACAAGGATGGAAAGAAGAATAGACATAGGTTGTTGTTGAAGGATGATGGTGAGAGTCTGAGTTTTCTCAATGGGCGGGATTTTGCGATATTGTCCCCGGTGACTTATGTAGGGCGCACCAACTCTTATAGGAACGCTCGGTTTCTTTATGCCTTTGCGATAGATCTTGACGGTGTGAGTATGCACGAGGTCCGGATGTTGTTGCGAGGTATGACAACAGGGGTTTATCCGGTTGCCAATATCATAGTCAATTCAGGGCATGGGATTCATGTGTATTACCTGTTGAAGCGTCCGATTGAAATGTTCGCTACTCGCCTTGATGCGTTGAATAAGATGAAACGTGGTTTGACCAAGATTGTGTGGCTCGTGTCAAAACTTGGTGCGGAGAGGGCGCAGGTTCAGAGTGTGGTGCAGGGTTTCCGTGTGCCGGGCACCAAGACAAAGTTCGGCAAACCTATCCGGGCGTTCTGGAACCGTTCCGCGCCCATGCACACGCCGGAGGAATTGAACAGCTTTTTAGGGCGTGCTTTCAGCTTGACAGATGAAGAACTCGGACAGTTGACAGACAAGACACCTCATAATCCGTCTCGTGTGACGCTGAAAGAGGCGCAGGAACGATGGCCGGAGTGGTATGCCTCCCGAGTCATCGGACGCAGGAGAGTGGGCAAGAAATGGCAACTCAATCGTGGCTTGTATGATTGGTGGCTGAATATCCTTAAAGACGGTCAGCAGGTGGAAGTGCATCACCGGTATTGGTGCATTCTTACATTGGTAGTCTATGCCGTTAAATGCGGTGTGCCTCGCGATGAAGTCCTTGCTGATGCCCTATCTTTGGTTCCGGCTTTTGACCGCAAGACTGAGACAGTGGATAATCCCTTTACGGAGGACGATGTAAACGATGCCATGAGAGCTTATGACGAGGAATATAACAAGTGGCCGATTAGAGTTATTGAAACGACCACAGGAATAAGGATCGAGCGAAATAAACGCAATAATAGAGGACGTGAGAAACATATTAAACTCATGAATTTTGTCAGGGATAATATCTCTTACCCTGATGGAAATTGGAGAGACGGGAGTGGAAGGAAAAAAGCCACTATCGAGAGCAGTTCTCATGCTAAACTCGTTAAGGAATGGCGAGCGAAGAATCCGGATAGCAAGAATAAATCTTTGTGTGCTCGGGAGACAGGACTCTCAAGACCAACTGTTACCCGTTGGTGGGATTCTGCTATGCAGTAACCACTAAAACAATAAAACATTAAATAAATAAAACAATATATATTGTTTTATTGCTGGGCTTGTGAGTCCGTTTCATACTTCCCTTCAAGAACCATAACCATAGTATGAATGTTATTTGTAAGGAAAATATTTACGCCTGAATATTCAGGTACAATAATTTTCAGAAATATGAATTTTCAAATCAAATAACAAATGCTTTATCAATGGATGAAACAGAAGAAGAAAAGGGTGATTTTTTAGAAGTCAGAAAATCTTTCGAGAAAGATCCAAGAAAGGTCATTGAGATAGAGATGGACAAGGATGGCAGATTCTCTGAGAGAACTCGATATGCTATGGAGAATACTCTGAATTTAAGTCTGCTTTCACCCCCTGAAGGCCCGAAGCTGGCAAGTGAGGCAGAGGCTCTGTTTGTGCTGTCAAAGCGCGGAACTGTTTTGGAAACAACAGAAGCTGATTTCATAGAGGGATATATCTCCCCTATGGTGTACCGTTCTTCCTCGATGAAGTTCCCGCAGGTTCCAATCGCCCCGAAGTTCGTGAAGATGATCAAGGATATGAACGCCGGAAGTGGTGTCCCGCACGCTACGATCACATCTACAATCAACAACATACTCGACCGCTTTTTCAGTGGGTATTTGCTTGTGAGTAACCGTGTCAAAATGGGATACGGCAAGGTCGAGGAATAGCATAGGTATCCTCCGGAGGTCAGTTGTTTCAGGCGGTTCCATCGCTTGCGCGAGAGCAAATTTTTCAAATTTGCCATAGCTTAATAGGGCAAAATATTGGCGAAGCCACCGCATCCACTCTGTTGGGATGCTATATTTAACCCTATTAAGGCATGTGGCTTCGCCCCCTACAACCCCCACAAGGGGAGTGTCCTCTCCCCTTTGAACCCCACCGCCGGGATGACCCTTCCCGGACCCTCGGACAAGGGCTTCCAGCCCCCGTCACCCCCGGGCAGAGAGTGACCCTCTCTCTGCACTCTCCGGCAAAGGGAACAGCTCTGCGGCCGCCGTTTCCCTTGCATCCCTTCTCGGCCGTTTCCGTCCACCTTCCACTGAAAATATATGAGCCACTATACAGTCTGCCATTATGAGAAATGCTACGGTCCACCGGTGTCCTACTCCACCCATATCGAGAGGAAGAAGGCGGACGGAACGGAGCATGTGCCGTACAACATCAAGCGCAGAGACCTTACCAGACATAACAAGGAGTTTATAAAGGAAGCCCGGGAGATTGGCCGCAGCGCAGCCATCGAGAAAAGGCTTGATGCTGTCCGTCATCAGAAGGATGCCGACGGCAATGAATACGAGCGCAAGATCCGGAAAGGTCAGATATGCTGCATCGAGATCCGCCTGAGCGCATCGGTCGAGGGCATGGCTGAGATCATCGAGCAGGGACGGCTGATGGAATGGTGCCGGGAGTCTATAAAGTGGGCGCAGAAGGAACATGGCAAGGAGAATATCGTTAGTGCGGTTCTGCACATGGACGAGGAGACTCCGCACCTTCATGTGTCGCTTGTACCTGTCGTGTCCGGAGAGAGTAAGAAACAGAGGACGACAAAAAAGAGAGCCGCCAAGGATAAGGAGAAAGCGGAGAAAAACGGGGAGGAAGTCCCTAAGAAGAAACGCCGCTACAAGAAAAAGGCGACAGAGGAGACCCTGCGGTTGTGTGCCGATGATGTCATGACCCAGTGGGATCTGAAAAGGCGGCATACCGAGTATGCCATTGCGATGGCTTCTTTCGGGCTGGAGAGGGGCGAGGAGGGAAGCCCTGCCAAGCATAAGGATCTTGCCCAGTATTATAAGGAGCAATACGAGCTGCAACGCGGGCGGCTGGACGAGTTACTCAAGGAACTCGCCGGACAGGAGGACTTGGTAAAGGAGAAGAACCGGGAGATTCTTAAAAAGGACAGTCAGATTAGGGAGCAGGAAAAGGAACTGAACGAGACCAGGAGTGAACTCACTGAAAAGAAAAATGAGATAGCCCGGCAACAGCAGCAGCTCGACAAACTTCTTCCGTTGATAGTGAAGGCGCAGGATAGGCTCGATACTTATACTGAAGCCGGAGAATATGCCGAGGGTCGCATAGAGTCCGCTGACCGTCTTCTTCAGGCGGTGGACAGCAGGGAGAAAGAGGTTGCCAAGGTTGAGAAGGAGGCATTGGAAAGGATAAACAACGCCTCGATAAGTTTCCTTGCCAAGAAAGAGGTTGAGAGGCTTGCAAAGGAGAATGCGGAGCTGAAGTTGCTCGTGTCCGGCAACGCCACCGCACTGGAGAGAGAAGCCGCTGCCACTCGGCATGAGAAAGCCGGGAGAGTGAAGGCGGAACAGGAACTGCAACAGCTGAAGGAGACCGTGTCCGGCTCACAGACCGCACTTGAACGCAGACATCCCGATGAAGCCCGGTTGCTCAGGGAACTTGTGTCGATAGAGATAACCAATCCCGAATGGCAGGATTGTATCCTTGATGGGGGTGTGCTTCGTCTGAAGCCGTATGCGTTTACAGATCCGGCAACAAGGAAACGTATTCCGGATGAATACTGTCAGGCTACAGAGATAAAGGTCGAAGGAGAGGGAAAGGATTCCTTTATATCCATCTGCGGTAAGCGTATCTCCGATTTCTTCCGGGATATCTGGGCAAAGGTGAAGGCTGCACTTGGAATAAAGCAGCGTCAGGAGGAAGAGAAAAGGAAGCAGCAGACACAAAAGCCGGACACCGGACAGACTCAGGAACCACCGAGGAAAAGCAGGGGAAGGAGAATGTAGGGATAATACGTTCTTACAGTCGGCTCGCCGTATAAACCGTAGGTGCGTAGCCTAATACGCACCAGTCAAGGACAGGTGCGCTTCCATGATTGGAGCCGATGCCGGACAGCAAGCTGAATTATGTTGTTTTCTTGCGTTTGTCGATGGCTCTGTAAAGGGTTGCCCGGCTGATTCCGGTTGCCTTGGTTATCTCATCTATCGAGTGCAGCTTTGAGTCGTACATCTTCAGAGCGGTAGATACTTTGCTTTCATCAGACTTTGGTCTGCCTCCCTTACGTCCTCTTGCCCTCGCAGCTTCAAGTCCCTGCCTTGTGCGCTGCCGTGTGAGGTCTCTCTCAAACTGTGAGAGTCCGGCAAAGATTGTGAGCAGTAGATTGCCCTGTGGTGTGGTGGTGTCGAGCCATGTCTCTCTCAGTGATTTTATCGACGCTCCGGCTTCATGTATCCTCTCGATGATTGAGAGTAGTTCCTTGACGGAACGCCCCAGTCGGGTAAGTTCCGTTATTATCACGGTGTCTCCGGAACGGAGTGAGTCCATCATCCTGTCAAGTTGCGGACGCTCCTTTTTAACTCCGGATATCTTCTCACTGTATATCCGCTCACATCCGTTCTGAGTGAGCAGATCTGTCTGCCCCTCGAGGTTCTGCCCGGTGGTCGATACTCTTGCGTAGCCTATGATCATGGGTGGAATAGTTGGTCTCCGGTAACCTGAATGGGGATCTCAAAAGAATTGCTGTTCTGGAGAACACCATTTGATGTAATGAGGATTGGATGTGCGACTTTGCTGCGTGGAATATAAAGGTCGAATATGCTTAGCCTGTTGTGAATTTTTTTCAGTTCACTGTCGGTCAGACTATATCCAGCCGGGGCATATTTAATTTCACAGATGTTGATTACATTGTCGGCTCTGTCTATGATAAGGTCGATCTGTGCGCCGGAATGCTCATCATTCTTCTTGACATGCCATGAATAAAGATTAGCAAGGATGCCGGAAATGCCAATGGCATATTTTATTTGTCTGGTATGCAGGAGGCACACTCTTTCAAAGGCAAGTCCGCACCATGTGTGATATGTCGGTGTCTGCATTGTTCTGACCCAATACTCTTCATCGATACCGTGTGCCATTTTCACGAACTGATAGTAGAACAGGGTATAGCAATCGACAAGCTGATAGATTGCATCCCTGAGTCTTTTATCAAGATGGCAATATTTACGGACGAATCCACATTCTATAAGATCCTCCAATATGCGACTGATATGCCCATTGTTATCAAGTTGTGCTTTTGTTATAATCTCATCTCTGGTTAATCCGGCTTTTTTTCCAGATAGGGCTTCGACAACCTTTATATACTTTTCAGGCGTATTGAACATGGATGAGTATATATAGTTGAATTCATTGTGCAGTTCTCCTTCCTCTTTCAAGAAAAGATTATTGATGTTCATACCCATGCTCATATTACGTTCCAACTTTGCCCAATAGAACGGCACACCACCCATGACCATGTATCCCTCGATGATCGTGTTACGGTTAAAAGGTAATTTCATAGACTGTACCAGTTCTTCACATTCATGTAGGGAGAATTGTTGGAGCCGGAGTTTAAATGTCACACGGTTGTATAACCCTCCCTTGTTTCGGAATATTTTGTTGATTATCCAAGACGTAGCACTTCCACATATTATTAGGAGTATATCCTTTCTGGCAGAGGCCCATCCATTCCAAAAGTGCTCAAAGGCCGGAACAAACTGAGAATTGCGAGCATCCATCCAAGGAAGCTCATCAATAAATATTACTTTTCGGGCATCATCAGATTTCTTTATAAGATGTTCCAACAGAAAAAAAGCATCGAACCAATCTTTGGGTGGAGCTTCTGTTGGATCTAAACCTTGCTCAAGCAGATTTTGATAGAAGACCTTCAGTTGTCGCTTAGTGCTTGCCTTGAATACACCACTGTAATGGAATGTGAACTTATCCTCAAATGTTTCCCTGATAAGATAAGTTTTACCGATGCGACGGCGTCCATATACCGCCACAAACTCTGAATGGTCAGAATCGTAGGCTCTTTTTAGTTTGGAGATTTCTTCCTTGCGTCCTATAATCATTGGTTGGTATTTTTTGCAAAGATACAAAAAAAATATCGAAATCGTGGCTATAAGTGGGTTTTAATAGGCATTTGTAGCCGCAATTCGATTGGGGTTGAGCTTCACTTAGAGGATATATATTGAGGAAATAATCGACTTATTTCCAAAAGTGGTATAAATTTACTACTTATAGCCGGAAATCGTGATTCTCAAAAATTAAAGATTGAAACATTAATGGTATTTTGATTTTGACACGCCTTTTGGAACGTAAAAAGGCTGGATCCTCGATACCGGGAACCAGCCTTTGAGATTGTCTCAAAAACGGTTATTTTAGAGAAGATGTTTGTAAACGCATTCACCATTCCCATTTGGGTAAGGAAGAGTTAGCAGTATAATGCCGATTATTATTACGAAAAGAATCCCTATTAAAGTTCCGTATCGTATTAATAAGATCGGTTCTTCTCCTAATAATTTCTTTACCTTATTTGAATGAATGTCGGAATCTGTATTCATTGTATTCATAATATTATAAGCCGAGTTCTAATTGATTATGGATTAGGTTATAATACTTACCTTTTTGTGCTATCAAGGAATAATGTTCTCCTGATTCAACAACTTTCCCTTCGTCTATCACAATGATTTGATCTGCATTCTTTACGGTAGATAAACGATGAGCTACAACTACAACTGTTTTTCCACTATAAAATTTATTTAAATTTTCTACAATTATCTTCTCATTCTTTGCATCTAGGGCATTTGTTGCTTCATCAAGGAAGATAAAATCCGGATTCTTATATACAGCTCTGGCAATCAGAATGCGCTGCTTCTGACCTTGGCTAAGACCCATACCGTCTCGTCCTATCTGAGTGTTGTATTTCAATGGAAGGCTCATAATGTAGTCATGAATATTAGCTATTTGTGCTGCGTATTCAAGACGTGTATAATCAATGTCTCCATCTTCTACTGCAATATTTCGTGCTATAGATTCGGAAAATATAACTCCATCTTGCATTACAACACCACAGTGACTTCTCCAATCTTTTAGGTTTATATTTCTAATATCTTGATTTTGGATAAGGATACTACCAGAGATATTGGAATAATATCCAAGTATTAATTTTATTAAAGTAGTTTTTCCGCTACCTGAACTACCAACAATAGCAGTAATCTTTCCAGATGGGATGTTAAGGGTGATGTTATCAAGGGTTTTAGTTAGAGCGTGGGAATCGTATGAAAAACTAAGATTCTTGATGGTTATTGTTTTGTCTGATAGATTTGTTATGTTATTCTTAATGTGGTTATCCTCATTTTCAGCATTATGAATTTCATTTATTCGTTCAAGTGATATTTTCACATCTTGAAGCGAGTAAATAAACGCTACAACTTGCTCTATAGGACTATTAAGTTGACCGATAATGTATTGAACTGCAAGCATCATACCTAAACTCATATCGCCGGAAATGACACATGTAGCAGTTATCACTGTGATTACTATATTCTTAATTTCATTTATAAAGACACCTCCGGATTCTTGTTGTAGCTGTAATTTAAGAGAATCCATTTGAACTTTAAATAAGTCGGCCTGAGTATCTTCCCATTCAAGACGACGGCGAATTTCACAATTTTGTAATTTAATTTCTTGTATTCCTGTAATGAATTGATATGTTCTATTTTGATTAGCAGCTTGTTGCTCGAATAGATTATAATCTATTTTTCTACGCTTCCTAAGGAAAAGAGTTATCCATGTAGCGTATAAGAAACTTCCAATAAGGAAAATAAGAAATACGGTTATATTATAATAGCACAGAACAATGCCAAAAATGAAGAAACTCAGAACAGCAAAAGAAATTTTAAGTATTTGAGATGTGAGAAATTTTTGAATTCTATCATGGTCACTAATTCTTTGAAAGATATCCCCCATTAATTTTGTATCAAAGAATGACATTGGAAGTTTAAGCAACTTTATAAAAAAGTCACTAACAATAGATATATTTATTCTCATTGAAATATGGAGTAATAGCCAATTTCGTATGACGTCGGTTATAGTTCGTCCAATGACTATTGTGAGTTCCCCAATTAGAATGAGCCAAATTAAACCAATATTTTTAGTGTGAATTCCAGTGTCGACAATTGATTGAGTTAGAAATGGAAATAATAATTGCATACAACATGCAAAAATCATACCTACTATAATCTGGATAAAATATAGCTTGTGTTTAAAAATATATTTTGATAAGAACTTGAAATTACGTTCATTATTAATGGTGTCATCTTTTATAATCCCGAATTTCTCTGTGGGTTCAAAAAACATTGCTAACCCTTTTTCTTTATTATCAGACGTTAAGGAAATAAAATGCTGACTAAACTCTGTCTCATTGAGAACTAATTTTCCTTTTGATGGATCGGCAATATAAAATTTATTGTTCTTTATTTTATAAAGAACAATAAAGTGATTTTGATTCCAATGAAGTATTGCTGGTAAAGGGCATTCTCTAAGTTCCTGTATACTTACTTTGCCAGAAATACAGTGTAGTCCCAATGTATCCGAGAGGTCAGATAATCCTTTAAATGAAACTCCGTCTTTTGAGGCAGTACAAAATTTATTTAAAAACTTGACTGAATACTCTTGTCCCCAATGATAACAGATCATAGCCATGCAAGCTAAACCACATTGCATGGAATCGAGTTGCTTTATAAACTTAAATGCTCGCATATTATTTTTTTAATAAGCCAGAGTCTGCATCACCATTATCAAATTGAGGAGTTGCCCTATTTTGGTTTTTCCCGAATGAAAAATTCCAAGATAATGAAACACTAATCATGTTGGCTCGATCCTTTATTCGTATCTGAGAGAAGTTCTGAACAATTGCAGATCCAACAGTCCGCTCACTTTCATTAAACGATTTTCCAAAAGGCATAAACCAATCAATTCCTAATGATAGATCTTTTATGGGTCTATAAAGAGCTCCGATAGACCAGCACTCGGCTCTAGGTCTTATTAATTGTCCTTCGGCTATTTTTCCGGGATATTGATAGAAAATTTCGAAAGTCCATTTTTTTAGGTTAATTCTTGAATTCATCATCCATTGGAATCTATAACCATCCCACTTGTAGTTTTCTCCGCGACCATGAACTTTAGCCCCTATGACTCGCGACCATATTGTCCATACATTTTTACCTAATGGCTTGATTGTGAAGTCTAATTGACTAGATAATACAGAATAATGCTTTAGATTTACAATGGTTTCTAAAACATAATTCTCTGTGTCTATAAAGTAGTTGCAAATACGGTCAGGAGAATAACTATAACCTAATTTTAATGATAGATTTAAATATTTGTTGTTGGTTACTCCGGTTATATATAAATCATGTTTTTTATAAGGTTTAAGAGTGCTATTTCCATGGTAAACCAATTTGGTGTCAATCCATTGATTGGTTTCACTTAGATCAGCTATAGTTGGAATATCTCCGATATAATCATAATTTATCCTAAATTGCAAATTCCGTTTAGGTGCATAATATATACCAATTGAAGGAGAAGGTATCCACATATTATAGGATTTTTCTATGGATGAAGATGAAGTGTGGTATCCCCTGATACCCATCTCAATTTGATATATAATTTTTCGTTTACGACCTATTAATTGAATCGACGTTCCAAAATTATTGTTTTTCTGAAAAATGGGAGATTCATAATCTAGATACTTACTATATTTATAAGTGTTATAAGCATCTATAGATAGTTGCCCCCAAGAATATGAAGGGAATTCATACTGCGCTTCACAAAAAATAGCGTCATACCTAATTTTGTAGTTAGACCCTACGTTTATATTAGGTAAGTTATGGCTGTCAAATTCTTTATAAGATGATGTGTAGTTTGAAAATAATCGCTGCCACTTTACATTCCCAAGAATAATCCCGGAATGGGATTCTTTTCCTAAATTTTTTTCAAAATAATTTGCAATCCAGATTTTCTTAAATCCAGTAGACAGGTTATTGGTTGCGGATAAGGTAGTTTCATTTTGTTGGGATATTACATTTTGAGCTAAGGTTAATTTTTCATGATTTATCCCTGCTCCGATATTAAGATTATATAAATACGAATCAGCCTTATTGTTTTGGAATGATAAAGAAAGATTATTCTCGTCATTATGACTTTTTGAATCCTGTCCCTCTTTTATTTTTTCATAGGTTGTATTGTCATGTGAATAGTTTAACTGTTCGTCTAGGGAGTACTTGCGATAATGCTGATTTTCATTATTGAAGATTAAAGAAAATCGAGATCGTTTATAGTTGTAGAACATTGCCATCGAATTATCGCCCTTTAATGGATAAAACGATTGATTGGCATTTATGCTGATATTTCCTCCAGTTAAAGAGCTTTTTGTGATTACATTTATAACTGATGCCGCACCTTGACTAGCAAACCTTGCAGGAGGGGTTTGATATATATCCACATTTTTTATATCATCTTTAGACAAAGATGATAATTCTATTTGTGTGGTTTCAACTCCATTGAGAAGAAGTACTACATTTTGGTTTCCTTCATAAAATAAAGCTCCAGAACCAAGAACTACAAGATTTGGTATCTCATTTAGTGACTGAAAAAAATTGGAGTATTTTTCCATAGATGTTAAAGGAATTTTATAGCTCTGATGGGTTAAGTGCTGAGTCATTAGATCTCCATTAACAACTATCTCTTTTAATGATACAGAATTCTTCATAAGTGTTATTGTATCATTAAAAGAGGAGGATAGGTTTACAAGACGTGACGAATATTCAGGATGCTCAATTATTAGGTTTGTGGTTGTTTGTGTAATTAGTATATTACACAAACCATCTTCGGCAGACATAAAATGTCCCAAAGAATCCATTTGGTTGTTGTATGTAGTAACGCTGGCTCCTTTGATTGGCTCTAAATTTTCGTTTTGGATGAAAATGTTCTTGCCAAATGTAATAAGGGGCATTAAAGAGAAACAAAATGTAATAGCAATAGCTATTTGTCGTAATTTTTTCACAATATATATTTAGTCTTTTTGCTCAAAGGACAACGAGGGTCTGGATCTTCCTGATTACCACCCACTTTGGTAATATCTAGATAGCATATCCTTTTCCCAAATGTAGTTTTACATTTGCTGAACACTTCACAAGTTTTACAAGGAGAATCACTTTCTATATTTTCTTGTTGGGGAGAATAGAGATTCAGAGCTTTCTCTGAATTCCAGATTTCGGAAATAGATGCTTTGCGAACACTTCCTAAAATATATTCAGGATGGTCGTATAACATTTCACAAATGCTACATAGTCCATTAGCTAGAATAGATAAGCTTGTTGTATTAGCTAAGCATATTTGATTACGACAAACAAATTCTGAAACAGTGTTGCATTTCTGCAGTACGTATCCGTCAGAAGATATCTTATTTAGTCCAATACGAAAATTTGAAGAGTGTTTCTTTGAAAAGTCGTAGATAGCTTTAAGACTATCATTGTCAATCTCAATTTCAGCGTACTGTTGCTTCTTGTATTCGGAGAAAAAAGCAGGAGTCATTATCCACTCTTTAACGCAAGAGTAGTTAGAAAGAAAGTTATACAGTCGTGCAACTGATTCGAGAGACCCATTTTTCTTTGTAAGAACACTACGAATCAGAATGCTGATACCATGTTTAGAACATGCTTCAAACATAGTTATAACATGGTTTATATAATCTTCATCAACTTTTATGAGTTCCTTTAAAACGCATGGATCATCTGAGTCCAAAGAAAATTGAATTTCGGTATAGCCTAGATCATGAAGAACTTTTAAGTCTGTAGGGGATAGGGGTGTTTTTGTAGATAGGAATGGTTTATATCCGGCATTGATAACCTCTTCTAAAATAACACTCCAGTCTTTATGCGCAAATATGTCACCACCTGTAAGTGTTAGATTAACTACTCCTTTCTTTTTGAGTTCTTTGATTATGTCTACAATTTCAACTGTAGACATAAGCGGTGTCAGAGATCTATTTGCATAACAATAGCAGCATGAAGTGTTGCATAAAGTTGTTACCATTAAATTTACAGATAATGGCATTGACGGTCTTTGAGGTATGAACTCCTGACTCCAATTAAAATCTTCGGTTTCAAAAAAACTTGTCTCCTCTACACTTTCACATACCTCTAATAAATTGGAAGGGAAAACGATAGAGAATGTATCACTAAGTTTAAACTCTTTATTACCTCGATTATCTTGGTTTGGAAGAAGCTGTGCTACGAAATTATGTATAGCATTTTTTGTGATACCCATTTCGTCTGATAAGAGCATGAGATCACGATCTAACTCATCTCTACCCAAACGTGAAAGGATATATCCAATAAATGGGGGAATAGGAATAGCCCCAAATTCATTGGTGTCGTTGTTTATGATTTTGTCAACCCTTACAATGTAAGAGCAATTTTTTTGATTTCTTATTGTATAAGATGGTGATAGCTTTATAATCATATTGGTAGAAAATAAGACCCCAGCGGCAGTGTATGTTTCTGGTTGTTTCTGTTCTGCCGCTGGGGCAAATTTGATTACTGGCCGGCTCCGCTCGAACAGGTGCAAATAGTCTCTTCTCCTTTGGCTGTTTCAAAGGAGAGAGCTTTCTGACCAGCTCCGGAAGAGCATGAACATTTGCCACCGTCTTCAGAAGCCTGTCCAGCTCCTTTGGTGCACTCGCAAACTCCGGCGAGTCCACCTCTTACTTCAACCATTTCTTGAAGAAGTAAGGTTTCAATCTTGGGAAGATTCATGATTCTTCGTTGTTAAAGGGTTACGGCAATATTACCGATTGTAAATATACACAAAAAGAATTGATTACAGAAATATTTTATTTTTTTTACTTAAATTATTTGGATAAATGGATTGAATTGTGTATGAATAAGTGGATGGGATGGTCATTGTTCTGTTATATATCTGAGGATAAAGTCCTCGATTACACTGGACATAGATTTGCCTCTTGTGGCACATGCTGCCTTGAAGCGAGACTGTAGTTCTTGGTCTATATTGAATGACGTTGGACGCTTGTTAGATGCTCTTGTGGCTGTATCTACTGTGGTTGCCCCAGCGAGCATATTGTCGATAGGTGATGGTATGACTGCTGGTTGAGTACCATTTTGAGGTACTGTCAAAGTCTTATTTTTAGCCATGAGAAACGGTTATTTATTTAGTGATTTTGATAATTAGTGAAATATTGATTTTGCTAATTATTTATTTAGTGATTAGAGCTTGCTATCAAGTTCGGTCACTAATGCTTGAAAATCTTTAGCCCCATTTGCATCGGGGTTAAAGCTGACAATATCAGTAAAATCGAAGGCTGCTTTGGATACATCATTATTCTTTCGGATTACAGTGGAAAGAACTCTATCACCGTACTTAGATCTGACATCTGTTTCTATGGCTTCTGTCATGGTCTGGCCTTTTTCGTAGATGTTGAAGAATATGTAGTCAATGTGTATGCCGGGATTTAGCACCTGCATTTTTACACAAAACTGATCCATCATAGATAATCCATAGTTTGACATAAGATCGGCCTTCATAGGTACGATTAATTTATTGGCGGCAGTAAGTGCGTTGATTGTAACTAATCCGAGAGCCGGAGGACAGTCCAATAGGATATAGTCGTAAATGGAGCTGAATGGATCAAGAAGACCCTTCAACACTCTTTCCCGGTTGAACATCATCTGTAACTCCAAATCAATTCCCGCCATATCAAGTCCACTTGGAACGATATCGAGATTTTCACGGATTGGATAGATGGGAAGATTGAGCTGCTCACGAATTGCGTGGTAAATAATTCGTGGGGGAATGTTTTCCATGAAGTGCCGGGTAAGATTGGCTTGGGTATCTAAGTCAACCATCAACACTTTCTTCCCTCTTGATGCCAATACCGCTCCGATGGATGCGACAGAGGCGGTTTTACCGACTCCGCCCTTATGATTGGCTATTGCTATTATTTTGGCTTTCATTAATGGTGGGGTTAAGGGTTATGTCTTAGTTTGACAATGCAAAGATAATAATAATTATTGAATTACCTAAATAGTGTTTTATTCGTTTAGTGTTTTTGCTATGCTACTAAAATAAGAAAGGGAAAGGTAATGGATAGTAATTATTGAAAAATATAATTAGCGATAGTGGTAATTAGTTATTTAGTGTTGGGGTTTGGGTAATTCCGAGAAATGTTATATCTTTGCAAAAGTGTAAAAGAAATTTCATTGATAATATACGCCCCCTTAATGGGGCACGAGGAACGAGTGCCCCACTGTTCAAAATTTTAGATTATGAGTATAGACTTTAGTAAGGTTGACTTGAATAATTTTGATTTCGATACTCTTCCTGCGGATGAGTACCGGGAGTTTCTTCAGGCTTGGTCGGATTACCATGGTCGGTTGAACCGTGTTTCTGTGGATGTGTTGGAGAAGGAGTTTGAGCGTAAATCCGATTATCTTCAGTGTGGGGAGCATTATGAATTGTCAGAGCTTTATCCTGATGAGTTTGTCGAGTTGTTGTTTGAGAGGAAAGCCTTTGAACAGGGTGAGGGGATTATTCCTTTTGAGGAAGTACAGAGTTATGAATACCAGCTGTGGTTGAAGCAGAAGATCCGGAACAAGGCTTTGAGGTCAGAGTCCCCCAATTCAGATGATGCACAGTCAGAGAAGATCGACTATAGTGGTTATCGTATGTGGAGATATAATCCTGTGGTCTTCTACAAGGATGGAAAGAAGAATAGACATAGGTTGTTGTTGAAGGATGATGGTGAGAGTCTGAGTTTTCTCAATGGGCGGGATTTTGCGATATTGTCCCCGGTGACTTATGTAGGGCGCACCAACTCTTATAGGAACGCTCGGTTTCTTTATGCCTTTGCGATAGATCTTGACGGTGTGAGTATGCACGAGGTCCGGATGTTGTTGCGAGGTATGACAACAGGGGTTTATCCGGTTGCCAATATCATAGTCAATTCAGGGCATGGGATTCATGTGTATTACCTGTTGAAGCGTCCGATTGAAATGTTCGCTACTCGCCTTGATGCGTTGAATAAGATGAAACGTGGTTTGACCAAGATTGTGTGGCTCGTGTCAAAACTTGGTGCGGAGAGGGCGCAGGTTCAGAGTGTGGTGCAGGGTTTCCGTGTGCCGGGCACCAAGACAAAGTTCGGCAAACCTATCCGGGCGTTCTGGAACCGTTCCGCGCCCATGCACACGCCGGAGGAATTGAACAGCTTTTTAGGGCGTGCTTTCAGCTTGACAGATGAAGAACTCGGACAGTTGACAGACAAGACACCTCATAATCCGTCTCGTGTGACGCTGAAAGAGGCGCAGGAACGATGGCCGGAGTGGTATGCCTCCCGAGTCATCGGACGCAGGAGAGTGGGCAAGAAATGGCAACTCAATCGTGGCTTGTATGATTGGTGGCTGAATATCCTTAAAGACGGTCAGCAGGTGGAAGTGCATCACCGGTATTGGTGCATTCTTACATTGGTAGTCTATGCCGTTAAATGCGGTGTGCCTCGCGATGAAGTCCTTGCTGATGCCCTATCTTTGGTTCCGGCTTTTGACCGCAAGACTGAGACAGTGGATAATCCCTTTACGGAGGACGATGTAAACGATGCCATGAGAGCTTATGACGAGGAATATAACAAGTGGCCGATTAGAGTTATTGAAACGACCACAGGAATAAGGATCGAGCGAAATAAACGCAATAATAGAGGACGTGAGAAACATATTAAACTCATGAATTTTGTCAGGGATAATATCTCTTACCCTGATGGAAATTGGAGAGACGGGAGTGGAAGGAAAAAAGCCACTATCGAGAGCAGTTCTCATGCTAAACTCGTTAAGGAATGGCGAGCGAAGAATCCGGATAGCAAGAATAAATCTTTGTGTGCTCGGGAGACAGGACTCTCAAGACCAACTGTTACCCGTTGGTGGGATTCTGCTATGCAGTAACCACTAAAACAATAAAACATTAAATAAATAAAACAATATATATTGTTTTATTGCTGGGCTTGTGAGTCCGTTTCATACTTCCCTTCAAGAACCATAACCATAGTATGAATGTTATTTGTAAGGAAAATATTTACGCCTGAATATTCAGGTACAATAATTTTCAGAAATATGAATTTTCAAATCAAATAACAAATGCTTTATCAATGGATGAAACAGAAGAAGAAAAGGGTGATTTTTTAGAAGTCAGAAAATCTTTCGAGAAAGATCCAAGAAAGGTCATTGAGATAGAGATGGACAAGGATGGCAGATTCTCTGAGAGAACTCGATATGCTATGGAGAATACTCTGAATTTAAGTCTGCTTTCACCCCCTGAAGGCCCGAAGCTGGCAAGTGAGGCAGAGGCTCTGTTTGTGCTGTCAAAGCGCGGAACTGTTTTGGAAACAACAGAAGCTGATTTCATAGAGGGATATATCTCCCCTATGGTGTACCGTTCTTCCTCGATGAAGTTCCCGCAGGTTCCAATCGCCCCGAAGTTCGTGAAGATGATCAAGGATATGAACGCCGGAAGTGGTGTCCCGCACGCTACGATCACATCTACAATCAACAACATACTCGACCGCTTTTTCAGTGGGTATTTGCTTGTGAGTAACCGTGTCAAAATGGGATACGGCAAGGTCGAGGAATAGCATAGGTATCCTCCGGAGGTCAGTTGTTTCAGGCGGTTCCATCGCTTGCGCGAGAGCAAATTTTTCAAATTTGCCATAGCTTAATAGGGCAAAATATTGGCGAAGCCACCGCATCCACTCTGTTGGGATGCTATATTTAACCCTATTAAGGCATGTGGCTTCGCCCCCTACAACCCCCACAAGGGGAGTGTCCTCTCCCCTTTGAACCCCACCGCCGGGATGACCCTTCCCGGACCCTCGGACAAGGGCTTCCAGCCCCCGTCACCCCCGGGCAGAGAGTGACCCTCTCTCTGCACTCTCCGGCAAAGGGAACAGCTCTGCGGCCGCCGTTTCCCTTGCATCCCTTCTCGGCCGTTTCCGTCCACCTTCCACTGAAAATATATGAGCCACTATACAGTCTGCCATTATGAGAAATGCTACGGTCCACCGGTGTCCTACTCCACCCATATCGAGAGGAAGAAGGCGGACGGAACGGAGCATGTGCCGTACAACATCAAGCGCAGAGACCTTACCAGACATAACAAGGAGTTTATAAAGGAAGCCCGGGAGATTGGCCGCAGCGCAGCCATCGAGAAAAGGCTTGATGCTGTCCGTCATCAGAAGGATGCCGACGGCAATGAATACGAGCGCAAGATCCGGAAAGGTCAGATATGCTGCATCGAGATCCGCCTGAGCGCATCGGTCGAGGGCATGGCTGAGATCATCGAGCAGGGACGGCTGATGGAATGGTGCCGGGAGTCTATAAAGTGGGCGCAGAAGGAACATGGCAAGGAGAATATCGTTAGTGCGGTTCTGCACATGGACGAGGAGACTCCGCACCTTCATGTGTCGCTTGTACCTGTCGTGTCCGGAGAGAGTAAGAAACAGAGGACGACAAAAAAGAGAGCCGCCAAGGATAAGGAGAAAGCGGAGAAAAACGGGGAGGAAGTCCCTAAGAAGAAACGCCGCTACAAGAAAAAGGCGACAGAGGAGACCCTGCGGTTGTGTGCCGATGATGTCATGACCCAGTGGGATCTGAAAAGGCGGCATACCGAGTATGCCATTGCGATGGCTTCTTTCGGGCTGGAGAGGGGCGAGGAGGGAAGCCCTGCCAAGCATAAGGATCTTGCCCAGTATTATAAGGAGCAATACGAGCTGCAACGCGGGCGGCTGGACGAGTTACTCAAGGAACTCGCCGGACAGGAGGACTTGGTAAAGGAGAAGAACCGGGAGATTCTTAAAAAGGACAGTCAGATTAGGGAGCAGGAAAAGGAACTGAACGAGACCAGGAGTGAACTCACTGAAAAGAAAAATGAGATAGCCCGGCAACAGCAGCAGCTCGACAAACTTCTTCCGTTGATAGTGAAGGCGCAGGATAGGCTCGATACTTATACTGAAGCCGGAGAATATGCCGAGGGTCGCATAGAGTCCGCTGACCGTCTTCTTCAGGCGGTGGACAGCAGGGAGAAAGAGGTTGCCAAGGTTGAGAAGGAGGCATTGGAAAGGATAAACAACGCCTCGATAAGTTTCCTTGCCAAGAAAGAGGTTGAGAGGCTTGCAAAGGAGAATGCGGAGCTGAAGTTGCTCGTGTCCGGCAACGCCACCGCACTGGAGAGAGAAGCCGCTGCCACTCGGCATGAGAAAGCCGGGAGAGTGAAGGCGGAACAGGAACTGCAACAGCTGAAGGAGACCGTGTCCGGCTCACAGACCGCACTTGAACGCAGACATCCCGATGAAGCCCGGTTGCTCAGGGAACTTGTGTCGATAGAGATAACCAATCCCGAATGGCAGGATTGTATCCTTGATGGGGGTGTGCTTCGTCTGAAGCCGTATGCGTTTACAGATCCGGCAACAAGGAAACGTATTCCGGATGAATACTGTCAGGCTACAGAGATAAAGGTCGAAGGAGAGGGAAAGGATTCCTTTATATCCATCTGCGGTAAGCGTATCTCCGATTTCTTCCGGGATATCTGGGCAAAGGTGAAGGCTGCACTTGGAATAAAGCAGCGTCAGGAGGAAGAGAAAAGGAAGCAGCAGACACAAAAGCCGGACACCGGACAGACTCAGGAACCACCGAGGAAAAGCAGGGGAAGGAGAATGTAGGGATAATACGTTCTTACAGTCGGCTCGCCGTATAAACCGTAGGTGCGTAGCCTAATACGCACCAGTCAAGGACAGGTGCGCTTCCATGATTGGAGCCGATGCCGGACAGCAAGCTGAATTATGTTGTTTTCTTGCGTTTGTCGATGGCTCTGTAAAGGGTTGCCCGGCTGATTCCGGTTGCCTTGGTTATCTCATCTATCGAGTGCAGCTTTGAGTCGTACATCTTCAGAGCGGTAGATACTTTGCTTTCATCAGACTTTGGTCTGCCTCCCTTACGTCCTCTTGCCCTCGCAGCTTCAAGTCCCTGCCTTGTGCGCTGCCGTGTGAGGTCTCTCTCAAACTGTGAGAGTCCGGCAAAGATTGTGAGCAGTAGATTGCCCTGTGGTGTGGTGGTGTCGAGCCATGTCTCTCTCAGTGATTTTATCGACGCTCCGGCTTCATGTATCCTCTCGATGATTGAGAGTAGTTCCTTGACGGAACGCCCCAGTCGGGTAAGTTCCGTTATTATCACGGTGTCTCCGGAACGGAGTGAGTCCATCATCCTGTCAAGTTGCGGACGCTCCTTTTTAACTCCGGATATCTTCTCACTGTATATCCGCTCACATCCGTTCTGAGTGAGCAGATCTGTCTGCCCCTCGAGGTTCTGCCCGGTGGTCGATACTCTTGCGTAGCCTATGATCATGGGTGGAATAGTTGGTCTCCGGTAACCTGAATGGGGATCTCAAAAGAATTGCTGTTCTGGAGAACACCATTTGATGTAATGAGGATTGGATGTGCGACTTTGCTGCGTGGAATATAAAGGTCGAATATGCTTAGCCTGTTGTGAATTTTTTTCAGTTCACTGTCGGTCAGACTATATCCAGCCGGGGCATATTTAATTTCACAGATGTTGATTACATTGTCGGCTCTGTCTATGATAAGGTCGATCTGTGCGCCGGAATGCTCATCATTCTTCTTGACATGCCATGAATAAAGATTAGCAAGGATGCCGGAAATGCCAATGGCATATTTTATTTGTCTGGTATGCAGGAGGCACACTCTTTCAAAGGCAAGTCCGCACCATGTGTGATATGTCGGTGTCTGCATTGTTCTGACCCAATACTCTTCATCGATACCGTGTGCCATTTTCACGAACTGATAGTAGAACAGGGTATAGCAATCGACAAGCTGATAGATTGCATCCCTGAGTCTTTTATCAAGATGGCAATATTTACGGACGAATCCACATTCTATAAGATCCTCCAATATGCGACTGATATGCCCATTGTTATCAAGTTGTGCTTTTGTTATAATCTCATCTCTGGTTAATCCGGCTTTTTTTCCAGATAGGGCTTCGACAACCTTTATATACTTTTCAGGCGTATTGAACATGGATGAGTATATATAGTTGAATTCATTGTGCAGTTCTCCTTCCTCTTTCAAGAAAAGATTATTGATGTTCATACCCATGCTCATATTACGTTCCAACTTTGCCCAATAGAACGGCACACCACCCATGACCATGTATCCCTCGATGATCGTGTTACGGTTAAAAGGTAATTTCATAGACTGTACCAGTTCTTCACATTCATGTAGGGAGAATTGTTGGAGCCGGAGTTTAAATGTCACACGGTTGTATAACCCTCCCTTGTTTCGGAATATTTTGTTGATTATCCAAGACGTAGCACTTCCACATATTATTAGGAGTATATCCTTTCTGGCAGAGGCCCATCCATTCCAAAAGTGCTCAAAGGCCGGAACAAACTGAGAATTGCGAGCATCCATCCAAGGAAGCTCATCAATAAATATTACTTTTCGGGCATCATCAGATTTCTTTATAAGATGTTCCAACAGAAAAAAAGCATCGAACCAATCTTTGGGTGGAGCTTCTGTTGGATCTAAACCTTGCTCAAGCAGATTTTGATAGAAGACCTTCAGTTGTCGCTTAGTGCTTGCCTTGAATACACCACTGTAATGGAATGTGAACTTATCCTCAAATGTTTCCCTGATAAGATAAGTTTTACCGATGCGACGGCGTCCATATACCGCCACAAACTCTGAATGGTCAGAATCGTAGGCTCTTTTTAGTTTGGAGATTTCTTCCTTGCGTCCTATAATCATTGGTTGGTATTTTTTGCAAAGATACAAAAAAAATATCGAAATCGTGGCTATAAGTGGGTTTTAATAGGCATTTGTAGCCGCAATTCGATTGGGGTTGAGCTTCACTTAGAGGATATATATTGAGGAAATAATCGACTTATTTCCAAAAGTGGTATAAATTTACTACTTATAGCCGGAAATCGTGATTCTCAAAAATTAAAGATTGAAACATTAATGGTATTTTGATTTTGACACGCCTTTTGGAACGTAAAAAGGCTGGATCCTCGATACCGGGAACCAGCCTTTGAGATTGTCTCAAAAACGGTTATTTTAGAGAAGATGTTTGTAAACGCATTCACCATTCCCATTTGGGTAAGGAAGAGTTAGCAGTATAATGCCGATTATTATTACGAAAAGAATCCCTATTAAAGTTCCGTATCGTATTAATAAGATCGGTTCTTCTCCTAATAATTTCTTTACCTTATTTGAATGAATGTCGGAATCTGTATTCATTGTATTCATAATATTATAAGCCGAGTTCTAATTGATTATGGATTAGGTTATAATACTTACCTTTTTGTGCTATCAAGGAATAATGTTCTCCTGATTCAACAACTTTCCCTTCGTCTATCACAATGATTTGATCTGCATTCTTTACGGTAGATAAACGATGAGCTACAACTACAACTGTTTTTCCACTATAAAATTTATTTAAATTTTCTACAATTATCTTCTCATTCTTTGCATCTAGGGCATTTGTTGCTTCATCAAGGAAGATAAAATCCGGATTCTTATATACAGCTCTGGCAATCAGAATGCGCTGCTTCTGACCTTGGCTAAGACCCATACCGTCTCGTCCTATCTGAGTGTTGTATTTCAATGGAAGGCTCATAATGTAGTCATGAATATTAGCTATTTGTGCTGCGTATTCAAGACGTGTATAATCAATGTCTCCATCTTCTACTGCAATATTTCGTGCTATAGATTCGGAAAATATAACTCCATCTTGCATTACAACACCACAGTGACTTCTCCAATCTTTTAGGTTTATATTTCTAATATCTTGATTTTGGATAAGGATACTACCAGAGATATTGGAATAATATCCAAGTATTAATTTTATTAAAGTAGTTTTTCCGCTACCTGAACTACCAACAATAGCAGTAATCTTTCCAGATGGGATGTTAAGGGTGATGTTATCAAGGGTTTTAGTTAGAGCGTGGGAATCGTATGAAAAACTAAGATTCTTGATGGTTATTGTTTTGTCTGATAGATTTGTTATGTTATTCTTAATGTGGTTATCCTCATTTTCAGCATTATGAATTTCATTTATTCGTTCAAGTGATATTTTCACATCTTGAAGCGAGTAAATAAACGCTACAACTTGCTCTATAGGACTATTAAGTTGACCGATAATGTATTGAACTGCAAGCATCATACCTAAACTCATATCGCCGGAAATGACACATGTAGCAGTTATCACTGTGATTACTATATTCTTAATTTCATTTATAAAGACACCTCCGGATTCTTGTTGTAGCTGTAATTTAAGAGAATCCATTTGAACTTTAAATAAGTCGGCCTGAGTATCTTCCCATTCAAGACGACGGCGAATTTCACAATTTTGTAATTTAATTTCTTGTATTCCTGTAATGAATTGATATGTTCTATTTTGATTAGCAGCTTGTTGCTCGAATAGATTATAATCTATTTTTCTACGCTTCCTAAGGAAAAGAGTTATCCATGTAGCGTATAAGAAACTTCCAATAAGGAAAATAAGAAATACGGTTATATTATAATAGCACAGAACAATGCCAAAAATGAAGAAACTCAGAACAGCAAAAGAAATTTTAAGTATTTGAGATGTGAGAAATTTTTGAATTCTATCATGGTCACTAATTCTTTGAAAGATATCCCCCATTAATTTTGTATCAAAGAATGACATTGGAAGTTTAAGCAACTTTATAAAAAAGTCACTAACAATAGATATATTTATTCTCATTGAAATATGGAGTAATAGCCAATTTCGTATGACGTCGGTTATAGTTCGTCCAATGACTATTGTGAGTTCCCCAATTAGAATGAGCCAAATTAAACCAATATTTTTAGTGTGAATTCCAGTGTCGACAATTGATTGAGTTAGAAATGGAAATAATAATTGCATACAACATGCAAAAATCATACCTACTATAATCTGGATAAAATATAGCTTGTGTTTAAAAATATATTTTGATAAGAACTTGAAATTACGTTCATTATTAATGGTGTCATCTTTTATAATCCCGAATTTCTCTGTGGGTTCAAAAAACATTGCTAACCCTTTTTCTTTATTATCAGACGTTAAGGAAATAAAATGCTGACTAAACTCTGTCTCATTGAGAACTAATTTTCCTTTTGATGGATCGGCAATATAAAATTTATTGTTCTTTATTTTATAAAGAACAATAAAGTGATTTTGATTCCAATGAAGTATTGCTGGTAAAGGGCATTCTCTAAGTTCCTGTATACTTACTTTGCCAGAAATACAGTGTAGTCCCAATGTATCCGAGAGGTCAGATAATCCTTTAAATGAAACTCCGTCTTTTGAGGCAGTACAAAATTTATTTAAAAACTTGACTGAATACTCTTGTCCCCAATGATAACAGATCATAGCCATGCAAGCTAAACCACATTGCATGGAATCGAGTTGCTTTATAAACTTAAATGCTCGCATATTATTTTTTTAATAAGCCAGAGTCTGCATCACCATTATCAAATTGAGGAGTTGCCCTATTTTGGTTTTTCCCGAATGAAAAATTCCAAGATAATGAAACACTAATCATGTTGGCTCGATCCTTTATTCGTATCTGAGAGAAGTTCTGAACAATTGCAGATCCAACAGTCCGCTCACTTTCATTAAACGATTTTCCAAAAGGCATAAACCAATCAATTCCTAATGATAGATCTTTTATGGGTCTATAAAGAGCTCCGATAGACCAGCACTCGGCTCTAGGTCTTATTAATTGTCCTTCGGCTATTTTTCCGGGATATTGATAGAAAATTTCGAAAGTCCATTTTTTTAGGTTAATTCTTGAATTCATCATCCATTGGAATCTATAACCATCCCACTTGTAGTTTTCTCCGCGACCATGAACTTTAGCCCCTATGACTCGCGACCATATTGTCCATACATTTTTACCTAATGGCTTGATTGTGAAGTCTAATTGACTAGATAATACAGAATAATGCTTTAGATTTACAATGGTTTCTAAAACATAATTCTCTGTGTCTATAAAGTAGTTGCAAATACGGTCAGGAGAATAACTATAACCTAATTTTAATGATAGATTTAAATATTTGTTGTTGGTTACTCCGGTTATATATAAATCATGTTTTTTATAAGGTTTAAGAGTGCTATTTCCATGGTAAACCAATTTGGTGTCAATCCATTGATTGGTTTCACTTAGATCAGCTATAGTTGGAATATCTCCGATATAATCATAATTTATCCTAAATTGCAAATTCCGTTTAGGTGCATAATATATACCAATTGAAGGAGAAGGTATCCACATATTATAGGATTTTTCTATGGATGAAGATGAAGTGTGGTATCCCCTGATACCCATCTCAATTTGATATATAATTTTTCGTTTACGACCTATTAATTGAATCGACGTCCAAAATTATTGTTTTTCTGAAAAAATGGGAGATCATCATAATCTAGATACTTACTATATT
>NZ_CP039394.1 GCF_004803695.1 Muribaculum gordoncarteri | reverse complement strand
GGTAATCGAAATCGAAGCCGGACAGACACATCAGGGATTTTACAAGCCGAATCAGCCGATAATCAACTTCGACCTTACAATGTTCAAGAAGTGGGCTGCGCGTCACGGAATAAAGCTCGGCAAATACTCAAGAAGCAACGCCGTTGTCTTCGCCCGTCCAACGCCAAAAAGTACGGCTCCTACCAGGCCGCGCATACGAGCGCCTGAAGTCGGCGCTTTCAATCGATTCCATCGCGGCAATCGAGGGAACATTCTGGGGCATGTTCCAGATAGGAGGATTCAACTGGAAGAAATGCGGCACAGAATCGCCCGTGGACTTCGCCCGCCGAATGTCGACATCGGAGAAAGAGCAGCTTGAACTGTTTGTCAATTCCTGAAGTCAAACAATCTCGTCAAATACCTTAAAGCCAAAAACTGGGCCGGATTTGCGTTACGTTACAACGGCCCCTCCTACGCCAAGCGCGGCTATCACACCCGCCTTGCAAAAGCCTACAGCAAGTATAAAAAACAATCAAAAAAGTAATATCCGGTGTGCGACAATATCGTCGCCAATTCGATATTTTGTGTATATTTGCGATGTTGTTAAACCTCTAATTTCATTTATTGCAATGAACAAAGCCAAACTATACCTTTCGATGGCATTCTGCATTATTGTGGGAATCGCGGTAATAGCGGGTGCATTCATAGCCATACCATATTATAATGTATGGCAACAAGAGATGTCGGGTCGTGCCGAGTTTGCAAAGCCGAGCAGAACCGCAAAATCAAGATAGAAGAGGCCAAGGCCAACCTTGAAGCCGAGAAGCTCAACGCACAAGCCGAAATAGAGCGTGCCAAGGGAGCCGCCGAAGCCATAAGAATAGAAAACGGCAGCCTCACCCCTACCTATATCCAATATCTCTGGGTAAGGCAGCAGAACGACCTCAACGACAAGACTGTAATATACGTTCCCACCGAATCCAATCTGCCCATTCTCGAGTCGGAGCGTCTTGCACGCTGACGACCGCGTTACATTCTAAGGCAAGAAACGTTTAAGTTCATCGAGTGACATCGCCCTACGCTCGGCATAGAGGCGACGCTGCTCATTGTCGACATCGCCCACGACGAAGTAACGGCTGTCGGGATGCGATATAATCAATCCGGTTGTAGAGGCGGCAGGCGACATGGCGCCGCTCTCGGTCAATGTTATGCCCATATCGGAATATCGGGAGCACGCGGTCGGTGAGGAAAATCAACGATTGATCGGGCAGTGACGGATAGCCGATTGCCGGGCGTATGCCTTTGTAGTACTGTTGAAGCACGTGACGCTCGCTGAGCGACTCGTCGGGAGCGTATCCCCACAACTCCACCCTTACCTTTCGGTGCATGACCTCGGTAGCCGCTTCGACAAGTCGGTCGGCAACGGTCTGATAGAGTATGGCGCGGTAGTCGTCGCCTTCGTTCCTGTAACCTTCGATTATGCGTTCAATGTCACGCCCCACCGTAACGGCAAACATTCCCATGCTGTCGCGCAACTTGCCGTCACTCTCTACAGGCGCAATGTAATCGGACAACGCAATGCAGTGACCGTCACGCTCCGAGGGTCGTTGCTGACGCAATGTAGCTATGCGCAACGTTTCTCCATTATGATTGAACAGGATGTCGTCATCACCATCGGATGCGGCCTCGACAAATGCCACCTTCGCCTTGATGCCGCCCACGATGTCACGCTGAAGCCTGTCGAGCACGCGACCAGCCTCCTTAAGCAACTGCATGGCTTCAGCCGCCTTGTTGACCTTATCGGTAGGAACCGACGCCAGCCACTGTGCGCGACAATGGTCGCAACCTTTTATATCCATGACCGATGCCAATGAAGCATCGATCTTCCAAGCCGAGAGGAAAGCTCTCCAATTTATAAACTCACGCGCCTCGGCAATGTCGATGTTCAGCTCATGAACACCGGGGTGAGCTACGGAATAGCAAGGATAGGACAACCGGGGACGCCTTGAACGGGCCACGCTTAAAGGCAACAGCCCTGCACCACCCGAATGTGCTCGACGCAACTCAGCCTGAGAGTCACGCAACCGGGCCACTTCCGCTTCATCACCGAGTCGACGGACGGCAGCCGGCATCATTGCAGCGTCACGTGTGTATAGCACAGGGCCGCTGTAGCACGGAGCAATCTTCACGGCAGTGTGCAGCTCCGATGTTGTGGCACCGCCGATAAGCAACGGTATCTTCATTCCCTTGCTCTCCATGAGGCACGCAACATTGCACATCTCCTCAAGTGACGGAGTGATCAATCCGCTGAGACCGATGAAGTCGGCATTTTCCGCTATCGCTTTGTCAACAATATCCTCGGCGGGCACCATAACGCCCATGTCGATGATATCGTAGCCGTTGCAGTTCATGATGACGCCAACGATGTTCTTGCCTATGTCATGAACATCGCCTTTCACTGTCGCAATCACCATCTTGCCGGCCTTGGAGCTCTCCTTGCCGCGACGCTCACGCTCGATGAAAGGGGTGAGCCATGCCACGGCCTGCTTCATTGTACGGGCGCTCTTGACCACTTGCGGCAGGAACATCTTTCCTGCGCCAAACATCTCACCAACGCTGTTCATTCCCGCCATAAGAGGGCCTTCAATCACCTTCACGGCCGAGCCGAGCATCGTCATTGCATCGGACAGGTTACGCTCCATTCCGTCGACAACGCCTTTTACGAGCATGCGCTCCACACGCTTGTCGGGCGTGAGCGACTGCTCCTCGCTTGAAGAATCGGCAGCAACCGTCACGTTGCCCGACTTTATCTTTTCGGCAATAGTCACGAGGCTTTCGGTCGCATCGTGTCTGCGATTCAACAGCACATCGTCGATAGCCTCACGAAGCTCATCGGGAATGTCGTCGACAGGCATGATGGCTGCCGCGTTCACGATGGCCATGTCCATACCCTTGGCTATGGCGTGGTACAGGAAAAGTGCGTGCATGGCCTCACGCACGCTGTTGTTGCCACGGAATGAGAATGACAAGTTGCTCACGCCTCCGCTCACTTTGGCTCCCGGCAGATTGGTCTTTATCCACTCCACGGCCCTTATGAAATCGAGAGCGTAATCGGCATGCTCCTCGATGCCGGTAGCAACGGCGAGGACATTGGGGTCAAAGACGATGTCACATCCCTTGAAGCCCACCTTCCCGGTGAGCAGTCGGTAGGCACGGTCGCACACTTCGATGCGTCGCTCAAAGGTATCGGCCTGACCTTTCTCGTCAAAGGCCATGACGACCACAGCCGCGCCCATCTCCTTTATGTCACGCGCCTTCTTAATAAAGCTATCCTCACCCTCCTTAAGGCTGATGGAGTTTACAATGGGCCGCCCCTGCACACACTTCAGTCCGCCGATGACTACGTTCCAGTCGGAAGAGTCAATCATCACCGGCACACGTGCCACATCGGGCTCAACCCCTATGCGTGAAAGGAACAATGTCATACATGCCCGGGCATCGAGCATGGCATCGTCCATGTTTATATCGATTATCTGGGCTCCCGCATCGACCTGGTTACGGGCAATGTCGATTGCCTCGTCAATGTTGCCCTCCTTTATCAATCGCAGGAACTTGCGGCTGCCGGCAACGTTACAACGCTCGCCCACGTTAACGAAGTTAAGCCGAGGGGTGACACATAACGGCTCAAGACCTGCAAGTGTCATCTCGGGTTCAACCTCGGGGACGATGCGCGGAGCATATTGCTTGCACAGCTCGGCGAGCGCCTTAATGTGCTGCGGCGTGGTGCCGCAACATCCGCCAACGATATTCACCCAACGGCGTTGGAGCATGACACGCATTTTGTCGACCATCATTGATGGAGTTTCGTCATACTCTCCCATCTCATTAGGCAGTCCGGCATTGGGATAGACGCTTACAGCGTAAGGATAGGGCAGCAAAGCCTCGACATACTTCATCATGGCATCGGCACCAAAACCGCAATTAAGTCCAATCGACATCGGCTCGCCAAATGACATGGAAGCAACGATTGCCTCCAGAGTCTGTCCCGACAGGGTTCGGCCCGACTCGGTAAGTGTCACCGACAGCATCAAAGGCACTCTCACTCCTACAATCTCCATGGCCCTTCGAGCCGCCCATATCGCAGCCTTGGCATTAAGGCCGTCATATATAGTTTCGATGAGCAGAGCGTCGACACCTCCTTCAATCAGCGCCTTCATCTGCTCAATATATGTTTCGGTCAACAGATCCCAGTCGACAACGCCGGCCGAGGGGTCGTCGATACCCTGCCCCATCGTAAGCGACTTGCTCGTTGGGCCTACGCTTCCGGCCACCCAACGCATCGCACCGGGATGCTGCGTCATGTATTCATCGGCAGCCTCACGCGCAATTTTCGCCGCGGCATGATTAAGCGCCGTCACATCATGCTGAAGACCGTAATCGCCAAGCGACACGGCATTGGCATTGAACGAGTCGGTTTCTATAATCATAGCCCCCGCCTCAAGGTATTTGCAGTGAATATCCTTAATCACATCGGGGCGCGTCAGCACAAGCGCGTCATTGCAGCCCTTCAACAGGGCATCGGAAGCGGCGTAACGTTCACCCCTGAAATCATTTTCCGACAAGCCGTAACGCTGAATCATCGTACCCATGGCACCATCCAGCACCAACACTTCACGGCCCGCGGCCTCCATCAACTTAACGGAGCTCTCCTTATAAGACAAAGACTCTATTCCTAACATTGTAACAAGACTTTATAGGCGTAAAATTACGCATAAAAACATTCACGGCAAAAATTCATTTGCGCTTACGCGAGAAAAACGAGCGCATAATCTCGGCACACTCCTCCTCCATGACTCCCGAAACGACCACCGACTTAGGGTGAAACGGAGTGCGTGACGTGAATGTGGTGAACCCTCGCTTTGTGTCGGGGGCACCGTAGACAATACGCTTCAGCTGACTCCAGCCTATCGCTCCGGCACACATAATGCAAGGTTCGACCGTGACATAGAGCGTGCAGTCGTCAAGATATTTCCCGCCCAGATAATTGGCGGCAGCCGTGATGGCCTGCATCTCGGCATGGGCCGTGACATCGTTCAACTTTTCGGTGAGATTGTGACCTCGTCCTATTATGCGACCCTTGCTCACCACAACGGCGCCAATGGGCACCTCATCCTCCTCGTAAGCCCTGCGAGCCTCGTCAATAGCCACTTTCATGAAATGGCGATCCTCATCATTTTCAATCATAATAAATCGAGGGACATGCCCTCATAAGCAATTATAGTGTTTGGAAATATCTCTTTGGCCTCTTCAAGATGCTTCGCCTCGTCAATGTAACGCTTGGAAAAGTGTCCGAGCACAAGGCGGTTGGCGCCTGCAAGCCGAGCTATTCGCGCAGCCTCGGCAGCAGTAGAGTGACCTCTTGTGCGAGCCTTGTCGGCATATTCGTCGGTATATGTCGCCTCGTGGTAGATAGTGTCGACACCTTCCACCGCAGCCGCTACGCGCTCATCGTAGACAGTGTCGGAACAGTAGGCGTAACTTACCGCAGCATCGGCCGGCAATGTGAGCCACTCATTGGGTATCACACGGCCGTCATCAGTAACGAAGTCGGCACCGCCCTTTATGGCCTGATATTGGCGTATCGGCACATTATAGAACCGCACCATGTCGCCTCGCAGATGACGCGGCTTTGGCTTCTCGGCAAACACAAATCCCGAGCATGGCACGCGGTGATATAGCGGGAATGACCTCACGACAAGCGAGTCATTCTCAAAAATCACCTCATTGCCTCGCGGATTGATGACATTATAGTGAATCGTGAATGGAGTTTCACGACAGAAAAAGTCAAGCATGGTCTTGAAAATCTCGACACCCTCCTTGAATGTATGTATCGTTATGTCGCCTCCCTCACGCCCGGTAAGCGCCAGTGTCGACACAAGGCCGGGTAATCCGAGGCAATGGTCGCCGTGCAGATGCGAGATGAAGATGTGGGACAGCCGCGAGAATTTAAGGCGTTGACGACGCATCGACAACTGAGCCCCCTCGCCACAATCGATCATAAACAGATTGTCGCGAAAGTCCAGCACCTGACAACTCGGCAGATGTCGCAAGGTGGGTGTCGCGGAACCGCATCCTAAATAATTTATTTGAAATTTTGCCATATCCGCAAAGTTAATGCTTTTATTGAAAAATAGAGCCTGAGCCTTGACATTTCATTACAGCCCTTAATAATGAATTTTTATATACAAATGTAAAAAAGCAACAGCTTAGATGGCTCATTTTGCCGTATTCTGGCCCATATTAACATTATTAAGGTTAATTTACGATAAAAAGTTAACCTTTGGTTTGGATATAAATGAATTATAAATTATTTTTGAATCAGTTTTTTCATAGGATTAGATTTTTAAGGTTTACAAGCGGTGCGGTCGTCGTGAGATGATCGCATCGATCTTTTTATAGGGTAGCTCCGACATCAGAACGGCTTGCGATACTTGTCGGGGTTGGTATCGTCGAGAATGCTCAGATAGGACGCATAACGCGACTGCGAAATGTAGTGATCATCAAGCGCTTTCAGCACCGCACATCCCGGCTCGTGGGTGTGAGTACAGTTGCCGTACTTGCAATCGGCCGAAATCTTGAATATCTCGGGGAAAAAGTGGGCAATCTCATGCTTGTCAAAGTCAATGGTACCGAATCCCTTTATGCCCGGAGTATCGATAATCCATCCCCCTTCAGGGAGCGGAAACATCTCGGAAAACGTGGTGGTGTGCATACCCGTATCGTGCATGTCGGAAATAGAACCTGTCCTCAAGTCAAGGTCGGGCAACAACGCATTTATTATCGTAGATTTCCCCACTCCCGAATTTCCCGAAAACAGCGATATCTTATCCTTCAAACGCTCTCTCAATTCAGTCATGCCTTCACCGGTAAGAGCCGAAATTTCCAATACATCATATCCTATCGTGCGATATAACGATGCCACGGCCTCGCAATACTCCTTATCTTCGTCATCGGTGAGCAAGTCCACCTTATTTATAAGCAACACGGCAGGCACCCTATAGGCCTCGGCCGTAGCAAGGAAACGGTCGATAAATGTTGTAGAAGTAACCGGATGAGCCAATGTAACGACAAGAAAGGCACAATCAAGATTGGCCGCTATTATGTGCGACTCCTTGGAGAGGTTGCTTGCACGCCTTATTATATAGTTTTTACGCGGTTGTATGGCAGTTATGAAAGCGTTACCGTCGGGATTGACCGATATTGTCACACGGTCGCCCACAGCTACAGGATTGGTAGTGCGAATTCCCTTCAGACGGAAATTCCCCTTTATCTTACAATTGACATCCTCGCCGTTATCGGCGTGAACCACATACCAACTTCCGGTATTCTTTATAACCAAGCCGTCCATATAAAAATATTAAAGTCTATTCACCTATTACCGTAGCGACAATTTTGCGGGAACCTCCGTAATCGCGAAACTCACACAGGTATATGCCCTGCCATGTACCGAGATTCAACCGCCCGTCGGTAATGGGAATCGTAAGTGACGCTCCCACCATCACCGACTTGGCATGAGCCGGCATGTCGTCATCGCCTTCAAGAGTGTGAAGATAATAAGGAGCATTCTCGGGCACGAGCCTGTTGAAAATCTCGTTCAAGTCGTGACGCACATCGGGGTCGGCGTTCTCATTCAGGGCAAGCGCCGCCGAAGTGTGCTTTACGAGCAGATTCAACAATCCTTTCCTGGGCAGGACCGGGAGCTGACGCAATATATCGCCCGTCACGAGATGGATTCCGCGACGCCGCGGAGCAAGAGCAAATTCTGTTTGTTCAATCATAATGTCGCAAAGGTAACAAAATTTCCAACTGCTACCAAAAACGCGTCATAGCGATTGATAGTTCGACTCATGTATATTCAAATTTGCAATATTTACACTATCGAAAACTTTTATGAGTGAAATTTGTTAATAAGTTGAGTTATAAATTGCAAAATATATGTAATTTTGTAGCTATTATTGAGAAATATCATTATGTCTAACATTAAAATAACCCAACAATGAACATTGACACTATTGGCACAAATGCCGGTTCCGTATGGAATGCACTTAATGAAGCTGATGCTCTTGGCTTGAAGCAGATTAAGAAGATAACCAAGCTGAAAGACAAAGAGCTTTATGCAGCCTTAGGATGGCTCGCACGTGAAGGTAAAATCCTCATCGCCGAGGGCGAAGACGAGAAAGACCTTATTGTTTCACTTGCTCAATAATGAATTTATATCCATTATAAACCCTTATCAGGAAGGCGATTGACCGTAAGGGCAAATCGCCTTCTTTTACACCACCTCTCCCAGATCGATTATATTGTAATTTGCAATGTCATCACTTATGTTAAATCACTTTAAATTTGGCACATAGTCCAATTTTGCAAGCGATTTTGATTAACTTTGTCCGTTTTTTTTCACATCTCAAATTTTATTACAATAATAACAACATTATGAACATTGCTAAATCGATTTTAAACTTTGCCTTGCTCGCATGTTGTGTGCTTTTTACAGGATGCAACAGCGATGACGATTCTCCTCTCACATTTTACGGAGATGAGTACTCGGTAAGAGTGGGGGTAAACGAGGGTATTCCGTTTACGGGCGGAACCAACGATCTGTCGGTAAAGGTAGCCAATCCCTACCTTCTTGAAGCATCCATAAGCCAGCTTAAAGGTCTTGTGGTAACCGGCAAGGCTGTAGGACGCACCTCCATCGCCGTAAGCGACAACGGAGTCACTCCACCCGTCAACAAGACACTAAAAGTGAATGTAGTGCCGATGAATCTTGCATTCGTCGTAACGGACAACCAGAGCGGTATTTCAATCTTCAACGCAGGAAACGGCATATTCCTTGCCAAGGAAGGCTCAAACTATAATTTCTATGTAGTAGAGCGCAACTCTTCACTTGACAAGATACACGCCAAAGGCACCTACAGCTTCTCGGTAGAAAGCGGCCGTCCCTACATCACAATGAACTTCCTGGACAAGGGCCAGTCAATGAGCGTAAAATTCTCGCTTGACTCAACTCCGCTCGGACTGTTGAGCATTCTGCAGCGTTATCTCGATCCTGAAACACTGAAGGACTTCAAGAATGACAACGCATCAAGCGACGGCCAGTACCTTATGATGTCGGATGTTACAGCATCTTCAAAATACATCAGGGCAGCATTCTCACCCGTTTACGTGTTGCCTCCGAGTGTATTCGGCATATAAACCACAACCTAAACTGATTCTACAGGCAAGGCGGTTCACAGTCTTTGCCTGTAGAACCTGACAACTACGAGGGATTTTATTTTTTGGACTATTTATCTTGTCTTTTATGGTGCTATTTACCAAGCCTATAACATCCGGGCGCAATTTAATCATGCTGCTCGTTTTGTTTTCACTTACATTTGAGAGTTGCAAAAAAACAGAAACGACACTTCCTGTCGTGGCTGTCGAGCCATCGCAGGAAGACGATGTTGAAATATACGGAGAATATGTGGGTCGTGTGCGTGCACAACAATTCGTAGAAGTAAGAGCGCGTGTCGAAGGTTATCTTGAACGAATGCTCTTTGAGGAAGGCACATACGTAAACAAGAACCAGGTGCTGTTCATTATCAACCAGGACCAGTACAAGGCCAAGGTTGACAAAGCACGGGCACAGTTGAAAAAGGATGAGTCGCAAGAGCAGAAAGCCAAGCGCGACCTCGACCGAATAAGACCGCTCTATGAGCAGAATGCAGCAAGCCAGCTCGACCTCGACAATGCAATAGCCGCCTACGAAACGGCCAAGGCATCGGTGTCGATGAGCAAGGCCGACCTCGCCCAGGCCGAACTTGAACTTGGCTACACGACAGTGCGCTCGCCACTGTCGGGACACATCAGCGAACGTAACGCCGACTTAGGTACACTTGTAGGCCCCGGCGGAAAATCGCTTCTCGCAACCATAGTAAAGAGCGACACCGTGCTTATCGACTTCAGCATGACCGCACTCGACTACCTTAAGAGCAAGGAGCGCAACGTTGACCTTGGCCAACAGGATGCGTCACGCTCATGGCAGCCCTACGTAACAATAACGCTTGCCGACAACACCGTGTATCTGCACAAAGGGCTTGTGGATTTCGCAGAACCGCAGGTCGATCCCAACACCGGAACATTCTCGGTGAGAGCCGAGATGCCCAATCCCGAACGCGCAATCCTGCCGGGACAGTTCACCAAAGTAAAGCTGCTGCTCGATGTACGCGAGCACGCCACCGTTGTGCCCCGCAAGGCGGTGACGATTGAAAAGGGCGGAGCCTACGTGTATGTGATGCGTCGCGACTCGACAGTGGAGAAACGCTTCATCGAGGTAGGCCCCGAATTTGAAAACAATGTAGTGGTAGAACGCGGTGTTGTTCCCAACGAAAACATCGTGACAGAGGGCCATCACAAGCTGTCGCCGGGCATGAAGGTGCGTGTAGGCACCGTTCCCGCCGAACATCAGGCCGCAACAAAAAACAACGATTCACTTCCCACAGCCACCGAATAACAAAAGCCTATGAAAGTAAGCTTCTTTATTGACCGACCTGTCTTTTCGATGGTTCTGTCAATCCTGATTGTAATAATAGGAGTGATAGGATTGACAATGCTTCCCATCGACCAATATCCGCAAATCACGCCTCCCGTGGTTAAGATAAGCGCGTCATATCCCGGGGCAAGCGCACTGACGGTGTCACAGGCCGTGGCCACACCTATCGAACAGGAACTCAACGGTACGCCGGGAATGCTCTACATGGAGTCGTCAAGCTCCAACTCGGGAGGCTTCTCGGCAACAGTGACATTTGACATCTCAGCCAATCCCGACCTTGCCGCCGTAGAGATACAGAACCGCATAAAGCTCGCCGAATCGCGACTCCCGACCGAAGTCGTGCAAAACGGCATATCGGTCGAGAAACAGGCCGCAAGCCAGCTGCTTACGCTGTGCCTCACCTCGACCGACCCTAAATTTGATGAGATATACCTGAGTAACTTCGCGACACTCAACGTAGTCGACCTGCTGCGACGCATTCCCGGTGTGGGACGAGTTTCCAACATCGGCAGCCGATACTATGCAATGCAGATATGGGTACAGCCCGACAAGCTCGCCAACCTCGGCATCACAGTTGCCGACCTGCAAAAGGCGCTTAAGGACCAGAACCGCGAGTCGGCCGCCGGAGTGCTTGGACAGCAGCCCGTTACAGGACTTGATGTGACAATCCCCATCACCACGCAGGGACGACTTTCGTCGGTGAGCCAGTTTGAAGAGATCGTGGTGAGAGCCAATCCCGACGGTTCGATCATACGCCTCCGCGATGTGGCCCGCATATCGCTTGAAGCGCAGTCCTACAATACCGAGAGCGGAATAAACGGCGAAAACGCCGCTGTGCTTGCCGTGTACATGCTTCCCGGAGCCAATGCCATGGAGGTTGCTGACAAGGTAAAAGCCGCCATGGTCGACATAAGCAAGAACTTCCCTGACGGATTGAGCTACAGAATACCCTTCGACATGACCACCTACATTTCCGAGTCAATCCATGAAGTGTACAAGACGCTCTTCGAGGCTCTCGCACTGGTTATATTTGTCGTGTTCCTGTCGCTGCAAAGCTGGCGAGCCACGCTTATTCCCCTTATAGCCGTGCCCATATCGCTGATCGGAACATTCGGCTTCATGCTCATATTCGGCTTCTCGCTCAACATCCTTACCCTGCTCGGTCTTGTACTCGCCATAGGTATAGTGGTGGACGACGCCATAGTGGTGGTCGAGAATGTCGAACGCATAATGGACGAGGAGCATCTGCCGCCCTACGAAGCCACACAGAAGGCGATGAAGAGCCTCACAAGCCCCATCATCGCTACCTCTCTGGTTCTGGCTGCCGTATTTGTCCCGGTAAGCTTCCTCGGCGGAATCACGGGACAGCTCTATCGTCAGTTCACCGTAACCATCGTGGTGTCGGTGCTCCTTTCAGCCGTGGTGGCATTGACGCTAAGCCCCGTTATGTGCTCGCTAATACTTAAGCCCAGTACGCCCAACGAGAAGAAGAACATCGTATTCCGCAAAATCAACCAATGGATAAGCACCGGAAACAACCGTTACATCCAGATAATATGCCAGACACTGCGCAACAAGAAGCGCGTTATGGCGGCATTCGGTGTAATGATTGCGTTGATTTTTCTCATAAACCGGCTCATGCCTACGAGCTTCCTCCCCATTGAGGACCAGGGTTACTTCAAGGTAGAGCTTGAACTTCCCGAAGGTGCGACACTCGAAAGGACACGCCAGGTAACCGAGCGTGCAGTGAGCTACCTGATGGCCAATCCGGCAGTAGAGTACGTGCAAAGTGTGGCCGGAAGCAGCTCACAAGTGGGCACAAGCCAGGCACGCAGCGAACTGACCGTGATACTGAAGCCTTGGGAAGAACGTGACGATGAAACAATCGACGACATAATGGAGGTGGTGAAACATGACCTCGCCGAATATCCCGAATGTAAAGCCTATCTGTCGCGTCCGCCGGTAATTCCCGGACTCGGAACCTCGGGCGGATTTGAGATGCAGCTTGAAGCGAGAAGCGACGCCACCTTTGACGACCTTGTCAACGCCACCGACACCCTACTCTACTATGCGTCACAGCATAAGGAGATTACGGGTCTGTCATCGTCGCTTCAAGCCGACATTCCGCAACTCTACTTCGATGTCGACCGCGACAAGGTGAAGTTTGCAGGCGTTCCGCTCGCCGATGTATTCGCAACGATGAAAGCCTATACAGGCTCGGTCTATGTCAACGACTTCAATATGTTTAACCGCATATACCGCGTCTACATCCAGGCCGAAGCCCCCTACCGCGAGCATCGCGAAAACATAAACATGTTCTATGTAAGAGGCAGCGGCGACTCCATGGTTCCGCTCACCTCGCTAGGCAACACATCCTACACCACAGGTCCCGGCAGCATAAAGCGATTCAACATGTTTAACAGTGCCGTAATCAGGGGTGAAGCGTCGAAAGGACACAGCTCGGGACAGGCCATGGAGATTCTCGAAGAGATTGCCCGCGAACACCTTCCCGAGAACATAGGCGTTGAATGGAGCGGACTATCCTATCAGGAGAAACAGGCCGGAGGCAAGACCGGACTTGTGCTGTCGCTTGTATTTCTTTTCGTATTCCTTTTCCTTGCAGCCCTTTACGAGAGCTGGACGGTGCCGGTAGCCGTGTTGCTGTCACTGCCCGTAGCTGCATTGGGCGCCTATCTCGGAGAGTGGATGTGCGGCCTTGAAAACGACATATATTTCCAGATAGGTCTTGTAATGCTAATGGGTATGGCCGCCAAGAACGCAATCCTTATCGTAGAGTTTGCCAAAGAGCAGACCGACAAGGGCGACGATGCCTACGAAGCGGCACTCTTCGCCTCAAAGCTGCGATTCCGCCCCATCCTCATGACTTCGCTGGCGTTCATTCTCGGAATGTTGCCGATGGTCATCGCCTCGGGTCCCGGATCGGCCAGCCGACAGGCCATAGGCACGGGCGTGTTCTTCGGAATGATATCTGCCGTCGTATTCGGCATCCTGCTTGTGCCCTTCTTCTTCGTAATCGTATATCGCTCAGTCGCCAAGTTCAAGGTGATACGCCGAGGCATAAAATTACCTTCGTTCAAAAAATGATTCACTGTATATGAAATCCAAATTGCTACTTTCGATAATCGTCGTGACACTTATGAGCTCATGCAAGCTCGGACATAAGTTCTCACAACCCGACCTCTACCTGCCGCAGAGCATCGACACGATGCAGGTCGAGGAGGCGTCGATCGCCGACATGCAGTGGTGGCAGATATACACCGACACCACCCTGCAAGCCTTGATAAACAAGACTCTTGAAAACAACAAGGACCTCAAGATAGCCGCCGCACGCATCGCCCAGATGGCGGCCATGAAGCGCATCGACAACGCCAACATGCTGCCACAGCTCAACGGCAACATCTACGCACAAAAAGAGGCGCTGAATTATGGCGGCGACCACTACAAGAACGATCCCGAAGCGGGCATAAAGGCCACAATAACATGGGAGGCCGACCTGTGGGGCAATCTGCGATGGACGCGCGACAAAGGCATAGCGCAATACCTTGAAAGCGTGGAAAACCGCCGGGCCCTGACGGTGAGCATCATTGCACAGGTAGCGCAATCCTACTTCGAGCTCGTGGCTCTTGACAACGAGCTTGCAATCGTGCGCCGCACACTCAATGCACGAAAGGAGGGCGTGAGGCTTGCAAAACTGCGCTTTGAGGGCGGATTGACTTCGGAAACGCCCTATCAACAGGCGCAGGTGGAGTATGCCAAAACCGCCACCCATATTCCCGTGCTTGAGCGCGACATCACCCTTAAAGAGAATGAGATAGCCTTTCTTGCCGGAGAGTATCCCCGTCACATCGACCGAGTGCGTGAACCGAGCACGATACTTCTCCCCGAATCGCTTCCGATAGGCCTGCCGTCGACGCTGCTTGAACGCCGTCCCGACATACGCGCCGCCGAGCAGAAGCTTATAGCCGCCAACGCCGCAGTGGGAGTGGCATACACCAATATGTTTCCCCGGCTTTCGCTAACGGCCACCGGCGGAGTCGAGAGCGATGATTTCAGCAATCTGTTCAAATCGCCCATGTACTACCTCAGCTCCAATCTGCTTGGTCCGATACTTGACATGGGACGCCGACGCAGCGCCTACAAAGCTCAGATTGCCGCATACGAGCAAGAGTGCTACAGCTACGAGAAGTCGGTGCTCACCGCATTTAAGGAGGCTCGTAACGCAATCGTCGACTTCAACAAGGTCAAGGAGATTCATGAGTCGATGGTGCAGCTTGAACGCTCGGCCAAAACCACAATGGACATAGCTCAGCTGCAATACATCAACGGAGTGATCGGCTACATCGATGTGCTCGATGCCCAACGTAGCTACTTTGACGCCCAAATAGGTCTTAGCAATGCCGTGTGCAGCAAGCAACTTGCGCTCGTACAGCTATATAAGGCTCTCGGCGGAGGATGGTAACAACACATAGAAACAACGAGTGGGATTGTTCCATTAAGGATTCAATCCCACTCGTCATTTTTTTATTAACTTCGTTAAGGAAGTGAATTACCAACCGTTGTAGTGGATGTTTTCGGGTTTCCACTTGTCCTTGGGATGGTGTTCACCGGCGGGGTATCCCATCGGCACTACCGCAAGAGGCATTATAGAAGCCGGCATTCCAAGAACTTTACGCACCGCATCGATGCGGCTTTCATCGGGATAAACAGCGGTCCAAACGGCACCTACACCAAGGGCATTGGCTGCGATGAGCATGTTTTCGGTAGCAGCCGAAACATCCTGAATCCAGAATGCCTGTCCGTCACCTTCGAGTGCCTTGTCCAGGTCGCCGCAAGGAATGATGGCAAGCGGTGCGTGCTTGAGCATCTTGGCGTAAGGAAGACCTTCGGCAAGGCTGTCGAGAATTTCACGCTTATCAATAACTAGGGATACTCAGTTAATTGCCAACTAATTGTTTGCCAAAGTCGTAGATATTTTGTAACTTTACAATGAACCCCCGATGGACCCATCACGGGCTTATTCGGGGGTAATTCTTAAAATAATTGTACGTGAAGTTACGAAAAATATCCGAGATTACGGCCACGTTGCCGTTTACCGAGTTCGATTTCATGCAAAAATATCGCGAGAGTTTTGCCGTAAGCGAGCTCGGGCGCATCCATGCGCAATTGCCATTGAAAGAACTGGCAGAGAAAATCCGTTCGCATTTTCCCAAAACGCATCCTCAGGGCAACACTCCGATGTTCCCGCCGGAGGGAGAGGTGGCGCTGATGTTTCTCAAGCCATATACCGGACAGTCGGATGACGGCCTGATCGAGATGCTCAACGGCAGTATACACATACAGATGTTCTGCGGGGTGCTCATAGATCCGGCCAACCCCATAAAGAACGGCAAGATAGTCAGTGCTATCCGTCAGCGTATAGCCGGAGCTCTTGATATCAAAGAACTACAGAAATTGCTGTATGACAAGTGGGGCGGTTTGTTAAAAGACAAGAACCTGTGCCTGACCGACGCCACCTGTTACGAGAGCCATCTGCGATTCCCGACAGATGTAAAGCTGTTGTGGGAATGCTGCGAGTGGATTCAATCACTTATAAAAAAGACCTGCAAGGCGTTGAAGGAACGGTTGCCACGCAACAAGTATCGTGATATTGACCGCGACAGACTCACCTATGCCAAGCATCGCAAGCACACCAGGGCGGCAACCGCCAAACTCCGCCGTCGATTGCTCGGCCTGCTTTCCAAACAGATAGGTCAATGGAACAGAATCTGCAAGATACACACCGTTGACATCACGCTCACCGCAGAGCAAAGCAAGCGTCTCAGTGCATTAAAAGAGGTGTATCGCCAGCAGAGCGCACTTGCTCAGAAAAAGGAGGTGAAACACCGTATCGTCAGCATAGACCGTCCGTACATCCGTCCTATTGTCAGAGGCAAGGAGAACAAGCGAGTGGAGTTCGGAGTCAAGGTCAACAACATCCAGATTGACGGAATTTCATTCATCGAACACCATTCCTTCGAAGCCTTCAACGAGGGCGTGAGATTACAGGAGTGTATTGAATATCAACAGGAACTGACCGGTATCAAAGTGACCAGGGTAGGGGCAGACACCATCTATGCCAACAACGACAACCGGCGGTATTGCACCGAAAACGGCATGACGACCTGTTTTGTCCGCAAAGGCCCGAAGCCCAAGGATGAAGATGCTGACATAAGCACAGCCCGACGAATAATCGGGACACTGCGCTCTACCGCCATGGAGGGCAGTTTCGGTAATCAGAAACAACACTACAGCGTTGGCCGGATAGCGGCACGCAACTCCCGCAGCGAAACCCTGCTGCTCTTTTTCGGCATCCACATGGCAAACGCCGCAACACTTGCCGCCCGACAACTCGCCATCGAAGAAAAAGAGAAGCAGTTACAAAAACAGCGAGCGTGAAAAATCATACTGTCATCTCATCTCCGAAGCACATCGGAGGCGAATCAGTGTATCCCTATTTGTCCGAAATGTCATATTTTATCGCCGAGAATTGAAAATTTGCCCTCATAATCAAAACAGCACCGCCATAGGGCGACCACGCTCCATTTTCAGCTTGATAAATCAAGCCATTAACTGAATATCCCTAACTACAAACGCCCACGGCTGACGATTGACAGCGGTGGGAGCCGACATTGCCGCACGCAGAATCATGTCGACAGTGTCCTTTGCAATCGCACGCGAAGCATCGTACTGGCGCACACTCGTGCGGGTATATATGGCGTCAAGAGCCTGATTGGATTCAACAACGGGAGCTTTCTCGCTTGATGTCGAATTGTTACAACTTGTAGTGGTCAACATTGTTGCAATTGTTAAGATGGCAATAGCCAATTTAGTTAATTTCATAATTTATCTTGTTATTTATAATGATGATGATTGCTAATTTGTTCACAGGCCATAAATTTAACGAATTTATCTTTAATACCCAATTTAATACCGAGAATCATGATTTATGAGTAAATTTGCATCAATATTCTCAGACAAAGAAATGGCAACACGCAGAAAAAGCAACAACAATACACGACGAAAGAAAAAATCGGGAAAAAACGGTCTTAGCAGAACGACAAAGTCATATTTCGCTTCACTGTGCACCCTTGTACTGGTGCTCATCGCATTGGTGTCGAAAAGTTTCTCGGGATGCAAGACACTAAACGGAGGATTCCTGTCGCACGGGCACATCCCCGACCTTGAACGGGTAGTGACGGCCAAGGGTACACCCGAACAGATTGTTAGCTACGAGGGCATGACGATTTCCTATAATCCGGCAAAGCATGTACCCAACTGGGTGGCATGGGAGCTGACCGCCGATGAAACCCGGGGCAAGGAACCTCGTGCTCAGAACTTTCAGGCTGACGAATCGGTAGCGGGATGCGCCGATCCTTGGGACTACTCCTATTCGGGATATGACCGCGGACACATGGCCCCGGCAAGCGACATGAAGTGGAGTCGAAATGCCATGAAGGAGTCATTTTACATGACCAACATCTGTCCGCAGGTGAAATCGTTTAATTCGGGCACATGGAAGCGACTTGAGGAGAAGTGCCGCACATGGGCGCAATGCGACAGCGCAATTGTAATCATAGCCGGCCCCGTATTGACCGACAGCATTACCGAATCGATAGGCGACAACCGGGTGGCTGTGCCAAAGCGTTTTTTCAAGATAATAGCGTCGCCCTATGCCAACCCTCCGCGAGGCATAGCGTTTATCCTCAACAACGGCAAGAACAAGGGCGGACTGCAGGAAGCCGCCGTGAGCATCGACAGCGTGGAATCGCTCACCGGTCATGACTTCTTCAGCACCCTGCCCGACGACATCGAGCGGCTTGTGGAGTCGCAATGCCGTTTCCACTATTGGAGTACACTAAAACCCACCGAAAAATGACAATTCACGACAATAACGACACGATATGCGCCATATCAACTCCTCACGGGGTTGGTGGCATAGCCGTAATACGCATAAGCGGCCGCGATGCCATAGCCGTAGTTGACCGACTGTGGAAAGGCCGCCGGCTGTCGGAATCGGCAAGTCACACCGCCCACCTTGGCACAATAGTCGACGACAATAGCGAGATTCTCGATCAAGCCGTGGCCACGGTGTTTCGCGGCCCCAACTCATTTACGGGTGAGGATGTTGTCGAGCTGTCGGTCCACGGTTCAAAATGGATACAGCGCGAAACGATAAATCTGCTTGTACGCACGGGATGCCGCATAGCCGATGCCGGCGAATTCACACGCCGTGCATTCGCTTCAGGCCGGCTCGACCTTGCCGAGGCTGAAGCCGTGGCTGATGTCATTGCATCGTCGTCGCGTGCGGCCCATCGGGTGGCGATGCGACAGATGCGCGGCGACTTCTCGGGCCGATTGAATTCACTGCGTGAGCAATTGCTGGAACTGGCTTCACTTCTTGAACTTGAGCTTGACTTCTCGGAGGAGGATGTAGAGTTTGCATCGCGTCGGAAGCTGCTCGACCTCGCCGACGAAATTCACAGTGTGGTAACGCGCCTTGCCGCAACATTTGCTACCGGCTCGGCACTGAAGGAGGGTATTCCGGTGTCGATTGTGGGTGCCACAAATGTTGGCAAATCAACGCTGCTCAACCGATTGCTGCACGACGATCGGGCAATCGTGAGCGACATACACGGAACGACCCGTGATGTAATCGAAGACACGATGGAGATAGGCGGCGTGCTGTTTCGCCTAATCGATACGGCAGGTCTTCGTTCGACCACTGACACAATAGAGGCATTGGGCATCGAACGCACCATCAACAAGCTGAAGAATGCATCGATAATATTGTGGATGGTCGATGCGACCGCCGGACAAGAGAACGCAGCGAAATCATGGGCTGAAATAGAATCACATCTATCGCCCGAACAACACCTCATAGCGGTGGTAAACAAGATTGACGCCGGCAACATAGACATAACTTCGCTTCTGCCCGAAGGGACCACGGTAATAAAGCTGTCGGCACGAAACGGCGAAGGCATATCGGCTCTCGAACAAGCCCTGGTGAATGCATCGGGCACAGGCGACCTGTCGCACAACGACATCATGGTGACAAATGCCCGCCACTATGAGGCTCTGACTCACGCCGCCAATGCCATAGCCCGCGCAATCGACGGACTAAAAGCCGGCCTGTCAGGCGACTTCATCGCCCAAGACATACGCGAAACCCTCCACTACCTCGGCGAAATCACCGGCACCATCACCACCCCCGACATCCTCGCCACCATCTTCTCCCGCTTCTGCATCGGAAAGTAGTGTGTGAAATTCAATGCAAATAAAAATGACACGCCGACAACATACGCGCAACATATAGACACCATAAAATATATAAGGTGTAGTGCGTTTTAAGAAAAATGAAAATAGTGGCTTTGTTATGGTGTGCGTATGGTAGGAATATGTTACCTTTGTGTTGTTATTTTGTTACTCCAAGAATCGGAGTCACAAAAGTAACAAATAACGACAACGCAAAATGACTGATACAAACAAATCTCCCATTAGGCTGCGGAAGCGCAAATTGCTCAACGGCAACATAAGCCTCTACCTCGACATTTACCATAAGGACGGTAAGCGTGACTATGAGTTTTTGAAACTCTATCTCATCCCGGAGAAGACACGCGCAGACAAAGAGAAGAATAAACAGACTATGCAGCTTGCACAGTCGATTCTCGGCAAACGGCTTGTCGAGATGCAGAATGGCGACTACGGATTCAAATCACAGTTTGCCGAAGATACTCTATTCTTCGACTACTACCGCGCAATAACAGAAAAACGACTCGGAAAAGAGAGTCGTGGAAATTGGGGCAACTGGCTCTCGTGCCTGAAGCATCTCGAAAAGTACGAGCGTAACAAGCGCATCACATTTGCAGAGATTACGCCACGTTGGGTTGAGGGATTCAGAACATTCCTTGACAAGAAAGCTGAAGCGTTCGGAAATGACAAACGAGAGAGAGCGGAACGCCGTCCATTGTCGCAGAACTCGAAGCAGAGCTATTTCAACAAGCTCCGGGCGTGTCTTAACCAAGCCTACGAGGACAGAATAATACAACACAATCCAATGCGCGGCATTGACGGCTTCAGCGGCGAGGAAGGGACACGAATGTATCTGACGCTTGAAGAAATCCGAAAGCTCGTTGATACGCAATGCGACTACCCGGAAATCAAACGCGCCTTTCTCTTTTCGTGTCTTACCGGTTTACGCCGTAGTGACATTGTAAAGCTCACATGGAGCGAAGTGCAGAAGCAAGGCGACTTTACACGCATCATTTTCCGGCAAAAGAAAACCGGCGGTCAAGAATATCTCGACATCACGCCTCAAGCTGCCGACCTACTCGGAGAGCATGGAAAACCGGGCGAATACGTCTTTGGCGACATTCATTCGCCGAGTTGCACCAACTACGCGATAAAGATGTGGGTACTACGAGCCGGCATCAACAAAGACATCACGTTTCATTGCGGCCGCCACACATTCGCAGTCCTCATGCTTGACATCGGCACCGACATCTACACAGTCAGCAAGCTACTCGGACACCGGGAGCTATCGACTACGCAGATATATGCGAAAGTCCTTGACAAGAACAAACAAGCCGCCGTATCGAGAATCCCGGATATATTCAACAAAGACAAAGCGGATTGAGTTGTCAAGTATAATTTGACAACTCGAACTTAATTTCCCCGGATTCGGGGGAATTAAACTTATATGTCATTAGCACTCAATGTCTAAGAGCGACAAAACCATTTCGGCATCAACAACGAAATGGTTTTGTCATGTCGGTGCGGTTAACGCAATGACAGCTACTCGGCGAACATCGAGCCTACGCCGGTCATAAGCCAACGAGCCGACACGCCACAGTCTTTTATCAACGGAACGAGCCAGCCGACTTCAAAGAACCCCCTATTTCTATCCTTACGTTGGGTGTAGAAGTGGGGAGGCTCGATTCCAGCTTTTTCAAAATACTCTTTGAGCGTTTTGAATAGGTCATTTTGCATACAAGCGTCAAGAGCGACAAAGAACCTATCCATTATCGCAAGTGTGTCATTGCTGTAAACTCGGCGGCGGCTCATTTCTCAACTTTTTTAATTGTCATTTCTTCGAGGATATAAGTGCCGAAATCAAACGAGGCACCGATTCTATCAGTAACAGAAAACACGTCCTTTGCATCCCACGCATGAAGAATGCCACTTATGCTATATCGAGCGTTTCCGTCTAACTTCGCAGCCATTTCAGAATCCACCTTACCAAGAACACGTATATGGATGTTTGTCATAAGATGTTTTGGATTGCCATTTGGGTTGTCAATATCTGACATACAACCGTCAGATACGAATAATGCAGAATAGCGTCCGTCATTCTGATTCTCAATGAGCCGAATAAACTTAAATTTGACTCCGCTCAAATCTGATGCGAGCTGTCCTATCGGTCGTTGATGATTAGCGATGGAGTCTAAAATTGCAGATTCTGCAATTTCGTTGCTTCGATAGTTCGGGTACATTCCCACAAGACCATCGACATAGTTCACGACCTCCGACTTTTCGAGATTGTTTGAGCAAGCGCAAAGAAAAAGCATTGCGCAAATACCGATATTTCTCATTCCTCCATAATTTTAGATTGAAGCCACTTCGCCGTATCGTAGAGATATTCAAGGTCATCTGTCGGCTCGTTACGGGAGTTACAGTTCACGAGTTGGCGACCAATTTCAAAGAGTAATACGTCCGCTTTGTCATCGAGCGGAAAGTCACCAACGATATAAGACTTCATCAAGTCTATCAAGAAGTAAGGTAATCGGTTAGACTCTTCCATTCTTTGATTGTTTTTCAAGTTTGACCTTTGTCTTTTCGAGCCGAGCAACGTATTTGTCACGTTCCGGCTCATTCATGCTATGATTAAGCAACGCCTCTATGTAGTCTATTTCTTCCGTGTATCGCTTAACCTTATCGAGTAACACGATGATTCGGGTATAAGAATATCCGAATGCGTGAAACATATCGTTTTCCGCGTTTTCTCCGAGTCGGATTGATTCGGCATATTCGATAATAGCCTCATCAATATCTCCGTTTCCCTCATGCTCCATACCTGCGACACGATGCGTTGATATGTTGTTGTACTCGGCATCGCGCCTTTCTTGATTCAGCTTGTTGGATTCGATAGTGTCTACTATATTATCCGGCACCTCCATCTCAACAGCTCCAGAGAAAAAGCATTCGTTTCTCATCGCCCAAATATCTTCGGGGATATACAGACCATTGCGATATTCTTTGCTTCCATATTTAGCAAAGAAATCTTCTACGTTAACTCTCATACAGTCTTATTTTGCATCATTTCGAGCAAAGCCATGAAGCGGTTGAATTGCTCTTGATTTTGCTTGATTAATGTGTCTATTTGTGATTGGGCCGTGCGAATTTGCTCATCTCTTTGGCTCAACGAAGCTGAATATACTTCAAGCTGCCGTTCTGCAAGTTTGCGTTGAGCTTCAAGCTCCGCCATGAAGTGCTTATCGCCATACGGACACGGAGGATTGTGTATGTCACGTCCGGCATTTTGCCCGCTATTTCTTTTGATTGTTTGGCTGACGGTCATTCCGACTGTGTTTCCACTGCCGGAAATCTCGCCGACATTCGTTGTCGATTCTTTCAGCATCTGCCCCTCGCCGGTAAGTAACCACGCCGCGCTCACATTCAAGTATCGCTCTTGAATTTTAGTTGCAAGTTCTTTTGAGATTCCGCACTTCTCGGCTTTTATGTCGTAGAAAATTTGCGGATTTTTAAGACCAAGCGCAAGAGCTAATGCCCTCGCGCTCATGTTGAGGTGTTTTAGTAATTGCTCAATGCGTTGATAATCTGCCATATAGCGTATTTACGATTATTTAGTTCAAAAATTTTTCTTGAATTATTTGCCTATTCAAGAATTATTCTTTAACTTTGCATCACAATCACGAAAGTGATTGCCACAATCAAAATAAAAATTGTGCAAAGATAAAAACTTAATACTTATTAAGCAATAGCAACCCTCAAAAAACAACGCAATATGACGAAGAAAGAATTTGAAGAACGTACCGGGTACACCATCCCCGAAGACCGATACAAAGAGATAGAAGCAATGTATCTCGAAGCCGGAGAAGGCATCGACAAAGACGCATTCTGCAAAGACTTCAAGCATCACTCTGATAGCGTATTGCTTTACAGATATTATCAGCAGTCAACGAATCTCAAAGAGAAGCTCGACGACCTCCGAGCCGAAAGACTCGAAACCGCACGACTTCTCATTAAGGAAGCTGCCGATATAGATAGCGCAACGCTCCGCAATCAAGCAATCAAGTTGCTCGGTCATAAAACATACCTCCGAGAGAAAATCAAGCTCGGAATCGAGTTTGACGCATACGACTACGAACTTGTAACTGAATTTCTCTGAATACAATACAAATCAAGATATGGTAAAGCAAATCACATTCAAAGACCTCTATCAGAGAGAAAAGGACAAACCTACGCCGGTGCAGTCTTTCATCGAGAGAGTTGCAACCGTGACGGAGAAATCTCCTAACACAGTCCGTCAGTGGGCGACCGGTCAGCAAGTGCCGGACGCTCTGACAAGAAAGCATATCGCCAAGGAATTTGGCGTTGACCCCGAAACATTATTCCCTAATAATTAACAACTATGCGAAGAATCCTAATGGCTTATCTGTGGGCGCAAGTCATAGCGTCTGTGATTATGATACTTTTCGGTGTATCGTATGCAATAAGGTGCTTAATAGAAACTATAAATAGCGATGATAGCCGTCCGGGATTCATCTTTGTGTGGCTCTTCTCGATAATGGCTTATGTCGGCTGGAAACTCTTGTTTAAGGCAAGCGTTGAAGAACTCCGAGCCGAGCGCAACAAAAGAAAGGAGGTCAAGCGATGAGCATAGAACAACGACTTGAACGACTTGAACGCATCATGCTTATTCAGTTCAAAAACGTGCTGAATGTCGATGAGGTTGCAATGATTCTTTCAGTATCAGCCGACCGGGTGCGTCATCTCGTAAGTGCGCGAAAAATTCCTCATTACAAGCAGGGCAACCGCACATTCTTCAAGAAGTCAGAAATCGAGGATTGGCAGTTGTCAGACCGCATCCCGACTAATGATGAAATCAACTGCAAAGCAGCCACCCACATAGCAATCAACAAATTCTAATAATAACGCAAAAATGAAGAAAGAAATCATCATCAAATCTCTTTCGCTCGTGAACTTCAAGGGCATAAGAGAACTCTCGGTCAGCTTTGACGAGAGAGTGACGGACATCTTCGGTCGAAACGGAAGCGGCAAGACTACGTTGTTTGACGCATTCACTTGGCTACTCTTTGGCAAAGACAGCCAGGACCGCAAGAAATTCGACCTAAAGACGCTCGACACTAACGGAGCTATCATTCCACAGCTTCCGCATGAGGTATCGGCTATCATCACCGTAAACGGCGAGGAAATCAAATTGTGCCGCCGATTCACAGAGAAATGGGTTAAACGTGCCGGTCAGACCGAGCGAGTGTTTACCGGCAATGAAGAAGAACGCTTTTACAACGATGTGCCTTGCAGCGCACGTGAGTATGACGCGAAAATCGCCGGCATCTGCAACGAGGATGTATTCAAGTTCATCACGAATCCGGCATACTTCCCTTCACAGTCAGCCGAAGCGCAAAAGGAGATGTTGCTCAAAATGGCAGGGTCAATCTCCGACACCGAGATAGCCGCCGGAAATGCCGATTTTGAAGCTCTCCTCGCGATGATTACCGGCAAGACCATGAACGAGTTTAAGAAAGAGATTGCATCGAAGAAATCACGTTTGAATGCTGAAATAGTCGGCATCCCCGGGCGCATTGATGAAAAGAAACGCGACCTTTCAGAGCCGGAAGATTGGGCAGCGATAGAGTCCGAAATCAAAACTAAGATAGCCGAGCGCGATAAGATAGAATCGCAGATGGCAGACGCTTCAGAAGCTCAACGAGCCGCAGACAACGAGCGCATGAAAATCCAAGAGCAAACCACGGCTCTACGCCGCAAACGCGCTCAAAGAGTGGCAGACATCGAAGACGAAGCTACTGCGGACTATCGCAAAAAGAAGCGTGAGCGCGACAATGTGCAGTTTCAGATTGACAGCCTAACGAATCGCATACGCTCGACCGAAAGCGCAATAAATGCGCGAAAAGAGGAAATCGAGCGACACAATAACGCACGAAAAGTCCTTATCCAAGAATGGCAGTCGCTCCAAGCTGAAAGCATAGCAGTCAATGCCGAGCAAGTTCAGTTCAACGAAAGTGACTTTTGCTGCCCCACCTGCCACCGTCAATTTGATGTTGAAGACATCGAAGCGAAAGAAGCTGAAATCATAGAGAACTTCGAGAAGCAGCGCAAAAAGAAACTCGCAGCTATCGCAGAGCGAATCGCCGCCAATGAGCAAAAAGGAGGGGCAGTAAAGATGCAGAAGCAACGTAGCATTGTCGCGTTGGAGGCTTCCGAAGCGTCTATCAAAGCCGACAAAGCATCAATCGAGCAACTGAAGTCAAGCGATGTTTACCGCGTAGAACTCACGATGCCGGACGTTAAGCCTCTTATATCCGCCGATGCGCAGCTTGCAGAGATAGACAAAAAGATATCGGAGCTTGAAGCGAAGTCCTCAATACCGGCTGCACCGGCTAACAGCATCGAGCTTAAAGAGCAACGCAACGCACTCTCGACAGCGATAGACAGCCTTAAATCGCGGCTCAAAAAGCGTGACGATAACGCCAAAGCCCAAGCGCGTATTGATGAGCTTGAAACGCAGCTCTCAAAGCAAAGCGATGAAATTGCCGAGCTTGAAAGAATCGAGTTTACGATGCTCGAATTTTCAAAGGCTCGTAGCGCAGCCATTGAGCAACGAATCGACGGACTTTTCTCTCTCGTGCGCTTCCGTTGGATAGCTCCCGCAATCAACGGCGCGGAAAAAGAAACGTGCGAAGCCACACTCAACGGCAAGCCGTACAGCACTTGCAGCAATGCAGAGCGTATCATCATCGGACTTGACATAATCAACGCAATCTGCAAGTCGCAGGGCGTATATGCTCCGATATTCGTTGACAACGCCGAATCAGTCAACGACATCATACCGATGCAGTCACAAGTCATTAGCCTCATTGTGTCACGCGATGAGCAGCTTGTAATCGAGAAATCCCCGGCTCAAAAGAGCCTATTCAATAATCATTAATCAACGCAAATCATGGCAGAAAACAACCAAGTCGCGACCACCGGGCAAACCGGACTCGCGAAGCTGAAGTCAATCCTCAGTGCGCCGAGCGTGGTAGAACAGTTCCAAAACGCGCTTGCAGAGAACAAAAACCTATTCATCGCGTCAATCATCGACCTCTACAACGGCGATAAGTCGCTTCAAGAGTGCAACCCTACGGCAATCGTACAAGAGTGCTTGAAAGCCGCCGTACTCGACTTGCCGATAAACCGCGCTCTCGGATTCGCCTATGTCGTAGTCTACAAAAACAAGGTTAAGCGTACTGACCCACAGACCGGGCGCACCATAGAAGTTAAAGAGCCGACACCGACATTCATACCCGGTTACAAGGGCTACATTCAGCTTGCTATGCGCACCGGCAAGTATCGCACAATCAACGCAGATGTGGTGTATGAGGGCGAATTACGCACTGCAAATCGACTCTCCGGCGAAGTGTGCCTTGACGGACAAAAGAAGTCCGACAAAATCATCGGCTACTTTTGCTATTTCGAGTTGCTTAACGGCTACTCCAAGACGCTCTATATGTCGGTTGAAGACATGGCGGCATACGCAAAGCGTTACGCTCCTGGCATCAAGTTCAAAAAAGAAGTCACAGTCGCCGACCTTATCAAGAAAGCCAACAGCGGCATCGTGTCAAATACTGTCGGTTGGGAGGGCAATTTCAACGATATGGCTCTGAAGACAGTCATTCGCCGACTTCTCTCAAAATACGGCTATCTCTCAATCAAGATGCAGTCAGCACTCGGACACGACACCGAAGCCGAGAATCGAGCAATCGCCGCGCGAAATGACACGCTTCAGCTTGCAGATGCACAACCGCTCAATCTCGACGCTTCCGAAGTGCCATACGAGGAAGTCGTGAACGAAGAAACCGGCGAGGTTACAGAGCAGCCAAAAGAAGCTCCGGTGACTGAAGAAGCTCCAAAAGAACCGAACTATTAACCCAAGCAGATACGCGAATGAAACTCTTTTGCATCGGAAGCTCGTCACGCGGCAACGGCTATGTACTGCAATCTTCTAACGGCGGCGCATTACTGATTGAATGCGGTATGCCTTTGGTCGAGGTTAAAAAAGTTCTCGGTTGGAAGTTGAGCAGCATTGCCGGATGCGTAGTGAGCCACCGCCACAAAGACCATTCAAAGTATCTGCCGGAGTATCTGAAATTCGGAATCCATGCTCTTGCTCTCGAAGATGTGTTTGCTTCATTCCCCAAGCTAAACCGCACGTTCTGTAAATCCATCGAGCCGATGCACGGCTACAAAGTGGGCAGCTTCAAAGTCTTTGCGCTCCCGGTAGTCCATGATGTGCCGTGCCTCGGATTCGTCATCGAACATGACGAGATGGGCAAATTGCTATTCGTAACCGACACGATGATGCTTGAATATCGGGTTGCTAACCTCAATCACATAATGATTGAAGCCAATTACTCCGATGAGCTTCTTGAAGACGCTATAAGCAGCGGAAGTACGGTCAGCAGCACACGTGAACGATTACTCGAATCACACATGGAGCTGAAGACAACCGAACAGATACTCCGTACCACCGACCTCACAGCCGTAAATGAAGTGGTATTGCTCCACCTATCGGGCAGGCACAGTAATGCTGAACAATTCCGCGCCTTGATAGCGGAAGCCGTAGGAAAGCCGGTTTATGTGGCAAATCCGGGCATTGAAATCAACGTATCTAAAATCCCATACTGATGAGAAATGTGCCTAATGATGTTGTCGCAACGATATGCCGGAGCTTGCCGCAGATTCTTGACAATCTCGACACTGCGGCGATACGTAAAAGTTTACGACTGACTAATGCAGTTAGATTACTCAAACATGAAGTTTTACCAAAATTAAACAAAATCAACAATGCGAAAAATTGAGCCAACAAACTCAGTAAAGTTTGAGCAGCCGACAATCGAAAAAGTCCGTGCAGCTTACAACAACACAGAGAACCCCGAAATCAAGGCGTTACTCTGCAACTTATACGGCGAATCAGCCATGACAGCAGACAACCGCCCGATAACAGAGCGCGTCAAGACCTTTGAAGACGCTTGCCGTGAACTCGGCAATCACGCTCTCGTCAATCAGTATCGCCGCATTACCGAGGAGCAGAATCCCCCGATGGATGAAACGGCGAAAGACCTCGTAGCGTATCTGAAGCTCCGCATCATCGCCGCCGCTCTCAACGAGGGATGGACTCCCAAATACGTCAAGGGAGAAAACAAGTGGTATCCGTGGTATTGGCTCTATACTCAAAAAGAGATAGACCAGATGGATGATGAGCGCAAAGCCGAATGTGTCCTTTTCGGCGGTGATGCGCTTAACGGCGCGTATGCCGGTTTTGCGTATGCGGACTCGGCTGACGCGCCCTCGGGTACGGATGCGTATATCAGGTCCCGTCTTTGCGTGAAATCTGAAGCTCTTGCAGACTACTTCGGAAAACAGTTCATCAAGATTTGGCAAGACTTCTATTTCGGTTGAGCGAATAGACCATGAACGGTTGGATTAAGATTAGCCGGGAGTTGCCAAAGCATTGGATTTGGCAAGATGCCGAACGCCTCAAATGGTGGCTCGACTTGCTCCTTATGGCTTCTTGGGATGACGGTCAATCGTTATCCGGCGGCTCTCGGCTAATCGAAATCAAACGCGGTCAACTTGTTGCATCAATCTCTTTCCTCTGCCAGCGTTGGCACAAAGGGCATAACACAGTCATTGCCTTTTTGAAGATGCTTCAAGAGGAAAAGATGATAACGAAAGAAACTATTGGCAATACAACTATCATTACAATTTGCAAATATAATATGTATCAAGCAGCGGACAACCTAAAGGACAGCTTAAACGGCAATATAATAAGCGGTTGCAATGGTAGTGCCAATAACAACCCGGACAACATAGCGGACAGCCCAAAGGACAACTTAACGGACAACATAGCGGACACAAGTAAAGAAATAAAGAATAAAAGAAATATTATCTCTAACGAGATATGTCAAAATTCGGAAATTTCTGAATTGGAGTTGGCTTTTGAATCTTTCCGAAAAGCATACCCAGGGAACAAGCGCGGTCACGATGTGGAGTTTCAGAACTTCAAAAAGAAAAATCCGAAGACTTGGCGCGAAATCGTCCCTTTGCTGATGCCGGCTCTCGAAAGAATGACCGCCTACCGCGCTGCCGCGAAAGCAGCCGGAGAGTTTGTTCCCCAAGTAGCAAATCTTTCGACTTGGCTCAATCAGTCAAGATGGACTACCGAATACCCGGAAATCAAGGCTGAATCCAAGCTGCCGGAAGCTCCGGCGCAACCGACATCAAAAATGAACTATTCCGGCGGTTTCGGTGGAATGAATTACTAAGCAGCGCAACATGAACGAAGAACTGACACCCGAAATCATCGCGCAAGTCGAAGCCAAGCGCAAGCGTGAAGCGGCTGAAGTTGCAAGATTGAAAATTGCACCGGTCATCAACAAAGTTATGAACGATGCGAGGAAACAAATCACGCAGTTTGAAGACTTATCGGTTGAATCGACATTTAACGCCCACAGCAATCTCGTTGTGCAAATCGCCAACTCAATCTGCCTTGCCGGACAGCGGCGCAGATTCGTGATTGACGAACACAACGCGAAAGTGCTACGCTTTTTGCTCTACTACTTCAACAACTGCCATCTTGCCGAGCAGATATTCCCGGATGAGGGGCACAAGTTGGAAAAGCATATTTTGCTTATGGGCGAAGTCGGCACCGGCAAAACTCTGATGATGCAGATTTTCTCCGAATATCTGAGATACACCAACAATCCGAATTTCTTTCACAATGTATCGGTAACGCAGATGGTGAATTACTACACGATTCACAACAACATCGACCGCTACACATACAACGAAGAAAATTCAGTCGGATTCCAATGCAAGCCGGTTAATCTGTGCTTGAACGACATCGGCGTTGAAAATCGACCTTTCTACGGAATCGACACCAAAACAATCGTCAATGACTTCCTGCACGCAAGAAATGAGATTTGGACAATGACAGCACCCGACCGCCGGAAATTCGCGCATCTGACAACAAATCTCGATGTTGAAAAACTGAAGAAAGAGTTTGATGATGGGTTTGGTCGATTGGCAGACCGATTCAAGACGTACAACGTACTCTACTTGACCGGCGCAAGCCGAAGATGAAAATAACCGCTCCTAACCGCGATAAAAATGCGAAGATATACAAACTATCATTTTAGAGCAATAAACGCGGTGAGGCGCAAGGAAACAATAAAAAACGATAACTCTAACGCAAATGAGTGAAATGAAGAATCAAGAAACGCGGAAATGCGAGGTTTGCGGCGAAATAAAGCCGGTCGCCGACTTCTCGAAGTCATACCGCAACCGCTGCAAAGCGTGTGTCGCCGCTGAAGCTCGGATGCACCGGGCATCACAAAGCACGGCCGTAGAAAAGACAATGAAGTGGTCAGAGCTTAATCTCTCTGATGCTCTAATCGGTAAGCACGTACTTGTCAAAGGCTATAACCGTAACACCGGCAAATACTTTTACGCAATCGGTTACATAGACAAATACAGCAATCAGTACGCACTTCTCCGAGAAGAAGACAAGGAACGCAACTATATCGAGAACGTGCGCTTATTCAATCGCTCACTCTCGTATTGGTACATAGACATCGAAGAAATCCAATGAGATACGCACTTCGCAATCAAGACAAGATAGCGGCGGCATACAGCCCCGAATATCTCCAGCAGCATCTAATCGACAGCCTTAACAAGTTCTTTGGGTATGTTGAAGAAGCTGAACTTGAAGACTTTTGGATTGTGCGCATTCCAAATGAGCGATACCAGATACTAAGAATAAACGACATTGCCGATGAAAATTGTATGCTCGAATTTGCAATTATAAGCTGTCAGTCTGATGTGCTGAAACTCGCTTTTCTCGGCAGAATGAAAGGTTAACGATATGGAAACTCAAACGACTAATCAAATAGCTCTCCGTGAGCCAATGCAGCTTACCGCCGCCAACGTAACAGCGGTGTTCAAAGACTGCCTCGCAGAATCAGTACAAGCCGCAACGCAAATCGTTGACGGTGTAAGAATCAAAGCCTGTTTTGACCGCGATAAGGTCACGGCTAACCGCGAGAACATACTCTCGATGTTATCTTGCTTGCCCGAACAATTCCATGCGCTTAAAGGCGGCGGCTGGACTTTCCTCAATATGTGCATGACAGCAGACAGCATTCAGTGGACCGACTTCCACGAAACGTGCGACAATCTCGTGTGCCTCGGCATAGCGATAGGCGCAGTCAAATTCTTACTCACTCGTGAATTTTGGCAGTGCTTCCCCGGTGGTATGCCCTATCTCACAATCGACACAAATATCTGAACATGGAAAATCAAAAACAAAAATCAATCATCGATTGGAATGCTGGCAAAGTCAGCATCGAGGGCGGCACTTCATTGCTGAATGACCTCACTAAAGGTCAGCGCATGAAGTGGCGAGATGCAAAGAGTGAACGCCCGAATCACCTACAAAGATGTATTTGCTACGATAGTCACCTCAAAGAAGTACGGTGCTATGTCTATGACAACCAAGGCAAATATTGGTGTTCAGCAACGACCGAGGTACATGACCCGGACGGCGATAATCATGTTTCGGATTATGCAGACTATCGGATAACGCATTGGATGCTGATGCCGGAGCCACCGAAAGGAGGTGAGGCATGAAAGCGCGACTTATCGGAAGTAACACAGTCGTAGAAGTCTATGAATGTGGCTACCAAGACTTGGGAGGAAAATATTATGACTGCCCGGCTCATAAATGCTACTATCGGGAAGACCGTTTGGACTTCAACGTAAATAAAGACGCAATATTCTCAGTAAGTCAGAGCATAGAAAATGCAGCTTGGGACTATTCACGCAGCCAACCGTTCAACAAGCCGTCAAGATACCGCGACTTCCTTGCCGGAGCAAATCATGTACTCCAAACACCTCTCTTTGAACGATGCACTGATGCAGAGCGAAAACGAATCATTGAGATATACAAAAACGCTAAAAGCGGTAATGGTGTAGGAACTCCGATAACAAAAGCCCGAAATTGGGAACGAGTAGCAACTCTTGAACTCGTATTCGGCATCGAAACATTCAGAGACATAAAGCTATGAGCGGACTACGATTAAAACTTGCCATGCTTGACAACAAGCATAAAGCAGAACTCGGACAGCGTAAGCGGCCAAAGAATCTACGAGTTTTCTACGGATGGGCGAAAGTCGGCAAAATCCGTAAAAAAGAGGCTATCTCGGTCATCTTCGAGAATGAAAAGATGAGAGATGAAAAGACGCTCCGGGCAATAGCCAAGTATCAGCATACAGTCTATGTAAGACAGCAGACCGACACCGAAATACAAGACGCGATAGGCTCAACTCGAATGTTCTCGGAGTATTCGATTTTCCTCTCTGAAAAACGACTGCACGGCAGTTTGGAATTAGCACTCAAAGCCAACTCCGATGCCGACAAAAATCACGTTTCGGATGATGAAAGAGCCAAGATTGCAGACGCTTTACGCTCACACTACATAGAGAATCATCCCGGCTACAAAGAGCCGACAATACAACAAGAAATCAACTTTTAATCAACGCAATGATGAATAAAGAATTTGACGAATCCGCACTCTTGGCGTTGTTTTATGACAGCGACTATTTCAGAGAGCAAATAAAGGCTCCGTTTCTCTCTGACGGCTACGTGTGCGCAACTGAAACTCACCGCTTAATAATGATTAAGCCGGAAATCTGCAAAGGCGATTATAAGCCAAACAACCTCCACGTTCTGAAATCTCTCAACCCTAACAACATCGACATCACACTGGCACTTGCCGAACTCAAAGATGCAGTTGAGCGTGTATCGACTGAAAAAGAAATGAAGACTATCCGTCCGGCTATTGAGTGCGAGGATTGTGATGGTGACGGCGAAGTCGAATGGGAGTATGAAGACAAACACAACTTCACGCACAGAGAATATCACACGTGCCCGGTATGCAAAGGCACCGGAAATTCATCTCCGGCAATAGAGAAACCAACCGGGCGACTGATACCTCCGTATGAGGCTTCAATCGGTATCTATGAGCAAGTTTTCAACGCATATCAGTTGCTTGCTCTTTGCGATGCAATGGAGTTGCTTGGTATCGACAAATGCAACTACGTTGCAAGCGGAAACACAGGCGGTAACACTTTCATTCTGACTGAAGAAATAACAGTCGTAATCTGCCCTTACAACGTGATAAAGCCTACCGTATGGGTCAACCGCAAAAAGAAATAAAGATGAATACAGCTTATCAAGACTTCCTATCGACAAAGATACAGCGCGTGGCTGATAGTGGCTTCGACATCGAAGAATCGCAGCTAAATCCGCAGCTTTTCGACTTTCAGCGTTATTGTGTGCGCTGGGCGTTGAAGCGCGGTAGGTCAGCCATATTCGCCGGTTGCGGTAACGGCAAAACAATCATGCAGCTTGAATGGGCGCAGCAAGTCGCCAAACGCGAATCTCGCCCGGTGCTGATACTCGCTCCGCTGTCGGTAAGCCGTCAGACAATAGCAGACGGCTCGGAATTTGGCTACGAGATACACCGATATTCCGATACGCTTCCGGCTGATGCTAAACTCGTCATAACGAACTACGAGCAGTTAGATAACATTGATGAATCTCGCTTTATAGGCGTGGTGCTTGACGAAAGCTCGATACTGAAGAACTTTACCGGGCATTATCGCAATGCCATAACGGCAAAGTTCAAACATACGCTCTACAAGCTATGTTGCAGCGCGACACCCTCACCAAACGACTTGAACGAAATCGGCAATCATTCTGAATTTCTCAACGTGCTTGACGCGCAGGATATGCGCTCGAAGTGGTTTGTCCGCGAGGATGGCATGAACAACTACCGCCTTAAAGGTCATGCGAAAGCTGATTTTTACGGCTGGATAGCATCGTGGGCTATCGTCTTCGAGAATCCGGCAGATATCGGATTCATCGAAACCGGCAAGCGTTTCAAGCTGCCACCGCTGAACTACATTACGCACATGGTGGAAACAGCACCCCAGGCAGGGCAGTTATTCGCCGGTGGCATAGTGAACGCGACAAACTTCAATGCAGAACTACGCAAGACGAAGACAGAACGCCTTGAAATCGCTGCCAAGATTGCCAATGAAACCGAGGGGCAAGTTCTGATTTGGATTAAGCAGAACGAGGAGGGCGACATTCTCCGTCAGCTTTTGCCGGATGCAGTTGAAGTGCGCGGAAGCGACAAAGACGATGTGAAAGAACGCCGCTTGCTCGACTTCGCAGACGGCAAAATCCGAATACTAATCTCGAAAGCCAAGATATGCGGCTACGGCATGAACTTCCAAAGCTGCGGAACGCAAGTTTTTGTAGCTCCCGACTTCTCTTTCGAGGACTTCTATCAACAAGTGCGCCGCTCGTACCGATTCGGGCGAACTGACGCAGTGAATATCCACCTCATAATAACCGATACGATGCAGAATGCAAGGGCTATCATCGAACAAAAACAAGCGCGGTTTGAAGAAATGCAGCGCGAAATAAACCGAAACGTGAACGAACACAAGTACGGACTTCTCAACGATTACACCTACGAGGAATACCGCGATGATTACGTACTTCTGATGAAAGGAGATACGACAATCGAAATCTCGCGCATTCCCGACAACAGCGTTGACCTCATAATCTTCTCGCCGCCGTTCAGTTCATTGTTCACGTACTCGAACTACATACACGACATGGGTAACAACGAGAATCACGAGGATTTTTTCAAACAATACGCATTCTTGCTGAAAGAACTCTACCGAATCTTGAAGCCCGGACGGCTCATGTGCTGCCACACAAAAGACCTCGGCGTGTATAAGAACTCTTCCGGCTATACCGGAATGTATGACTTCACCGGCGAACATACACGCGCCGTACTCGCCGAGGGATTCAAGTTGCACTCCAAAGTCACGATATGGTGTGACCCGGTGTTGGAGATGCAGCGCACGAAGACACAGCGACTTCTCTACAAGCAAGTGACATCCGACAGCTCGAAGACCGGCATCGGAATGGCTGAATATATCACGATATTCAAGAAATGGGAGGGCGATGAAGCCGATTGGGAGCCTATCAAGAATCTCAACCGTGACAACTTCCCTCTTGAAACGTGGCAACGCTGGGCATCGCCGGTGTGGATGGATATAAAGCGTACTGACGTGCTGAACGGAGCGGAGGGTACGGCGCAGGGCGATGAAAAGCACATTTGCCCTCTGCAACTCTCGGTCATCGAGCGACTGATACACCTTTGGAGTAATGAGGGCGAGGTCGTATTCACTCCGTTCCTCGGCATCGGCTCTGAAGTATATGTCGCCGTGAAGAATAACCGTAGAGGCATCGGTTGCGAGTTAAAGGACAGCTACTTTGCGACAGCAGTAAAAAACATCAAGAATGCCGAGCAAGAAGTTAACACCCCATCACTCTTTGACTTCTGAAGTATGGAAAAAGTAACCGCATATCGTTGTCAGTATTGCGGCAAGGTGTATCTCCGCGAATGCGCCTGCAAGAAGCATGAAGAAATGCGATGCTCACAGAATCCGGAAATACGGCCGCTATGCTACTCGTGCCAACATTACGAATCGTCTTTTGACGAAAACGAGAAAGAGAGCATCGAATATTGGCAGAGTTATGGGTGGGATGGCTCGGAGTATTCATATACAAAGCTATTCTCGCCGAATCGCTGCAAGCACCCGAAAAAGCAATGCAAGCTATTCAACAACGTCAAGTTGTCAGCCGAAATGCGAGAGGGTTTATCTGAAGCTAAATACGAGCCTATGCCTAACCGCAGGAGTGGCGGTTGCGGCTACTATGACGCAATACCCGAACATCCATACGCTACGAAACTATGAAGTGCCACTATATCGTTGACAAAATCGCAGGGCGCGTGCTGATACCAGGCTGCATGGCAGTCGCAGTCAGCGGCGACATCGAGCGTTGCACTTGCAGCGATTCTGACCTCACATTCTCACAGTTTGAGAGGAAGCGATACAACGAGGAAATCCAACGGCGCAATGCTGAAATCAAGGAATTGCGAGAAGAAAACAAGTACCTCATGCGAGAACTTGAACGACACGTTGAATTGCTTGCTGAGTATGCAGCCGAGAAAGAAAAGGCACTTGAATCAAAGCACAGAGCGAATAAAATAATCAAAATAAACCTATCCAAACAGCAATGAAGCAATTACTATATATCGACTTGTTTTGCGGTGCCGGTGGTACTTCGACCGGCGTTAACTCCGCAAGGCTTGACGGAGAGCAATGCGCCGAGGTCATTGCGTGTGTGAATCACGATGCAAATGCGATAGCTTCCCACGCATCGAATCATCCGAATGCCTTACACTTCACTGAAGACATCCGAACACTTGAATTGTCGCCGCTCGTTGCGCATCTCGACAAATGCCGCAGAGAGAATCCAGAAGCTCTTACAGTTCTTTGGGCATCTCTCGAATGCACTAACTTCTCGAAAGCGAAAGGCGGCCAGCCGCGCGATGCAGACAGCCGTACACTTGCCGAGCATCTATTCCGATACATTGAAGCTATCGACCCGGATTATATACAGATTGAGAATGTCGAAGAGTTTATGTCGTGGGGCGAGGTAGACGAAAACGGAAAGCCGCTCTCGACCGACAAGGGACGCTCATATCTCCGTTGGGTTAACAATGTCAAGCGATACGGCTATAATTTCGAGCATCGCATCCTAAATGCGGCAGACTACGGCGCATATACTTCTCGCAAACGATTCTTCGGCATCTTCGCGAAAAAGAACTTGCCGATAGTGTTTCCCGAAGCTACACACAGCAAGACCGGCGAAGCGGCATTATTCGGCACTTTATACAAGTGGAAGCCGGTGCGTGAAGTCCTTGATTTGGAGGATGAGGGCAATTCAATCTTCAACCGCAAGAAGCCGCTCTCCGATAAGACGCTTGAACGCATATATGCCGGACTGATTAAGTTTGTCGCCGGTGGCAAGCAGGCATTCATGGTAAAATACAACTCCATGAATCAACGCGGCCGATATGTCGCTCCCTCGCTTGAAGACCCATGCCCGACAGTCGCGACACAAGGGCGGCTTGCACTCGCTTCCGTTCAGTTCCTTTCAAAGCAGTACAGCGGCGCGCCTGACGATAAGAACATATCTCTCGAAGCACCGGCAGGGACAATCACGACAGTAGACCATCACGCATTGATACACACTGACTTCCTTTGCAGCTACAACTTCAAAGACGCAGGTAAAAGCATTGACCGCCCCTGCCCTACGTTGCTCACACGCGATAGGCTTGCTTTGATTCAGACGCAGTTCATAGCAAACGAGTATTCCGGTGGCGGTCAACTTTCGAGCCTCGACAGCCCCAATCCGGCAGTACTCACTAACCCGAAACAAAAGCTCATAAGCGTGTGCCCTTGGGTAATGGATACCAACTACAACAATGTCGACAGCTCCATCGATGAGCCGTCAAGGGTCATCACAGCCAATCGCAAGCATCACTACTTGATGAATCCGCAATTTTCATCGCCTGGCGGCTCGGTCGAATCTCCTTGCTTCACACTTATAGCCAAGATGGATAAACGACCGCCATATCTCATTTCTACCGAATCCGGCGACTTCGCGATTGCGGTATATGACACCGACAGCCCGATAATGGTTAAAATCAAAGAGTTTATGGCACTCTATCGCATTATCGACATCAAGATGCGAATGCTCAAAATATCAGAACTCAAACTGATTATGGGCTTCCCGGAAGATTACGTGCTGATTGGCACACAAGCAGACCAAAAGAAGTTCATTGGCAACGCGGTTGAGGTCACAATCGCCCGCGCTTGGTGTGTCGCTCTATGCGATTCAGTGAAACGATTAATTCGACAGACGGCATGAAAGCGGTAAAGACACATACCTCTGACGGTTACGTTGTGAGTTGGATGGACGGGTACAATGTTTCTCCACTTAAATGCTTTGGCGACTATCAGAACGCGGCGATTGAGTTTTGCAACATTCTCAATTCGGTTGAAGCACAAAAAGACCAACAAAAGTTTGAAAGGCAGATAAAATTGTGGATAAGCACTTTCAATCCGCAAGACAAATACAGTTACCCCGAATGGGATAAAGCAAAAGGAATATTCTCATTGAAACTCAAAAAACAGAGGGTATGAATCAAGATGACGTTAGGAAGAAAATCGCGGCAATGTCCGAACAGCAAAAGTCAGCTATGGCAGATATGTTGTTTGCAGATGCAGAGAAAATTGCAAACGCCGCACCGCGAATGCTGGTAGAATCGCTCTACCGCGAAACGCGAATGCTCAATACCAACTACACGCCTGAATCGGGGTTTGATTTAGTCAGAGAAATTGAACGCCGTAAGGCATTAGCCGCACAGCAGCGCGAGGAACGCGAAACTCTGAAGCTCTCAAAGATACTCGACCACGATACGCTTTTCAGATTCGCGTATGTGCCGTTTGTCATCGCCGAACTTGTGTGGGACTACGCCGACACAATCATAGACCTGTCAATAACAATGCAGCTTAAAGAAACGAAGAAACTCAGCCGAGCAATCCGCGAATTACGCCGTGACTACGACCGTTTACGCTCAACGTACATAGACCAGCAGCACCGCGATTCAGAAACGCAGAATATGTATATGTTTGAAGATGGAGTAAGTGACATCTTCAAGACGTTACTTGTTAATCTCCGTTGCGACCTCATGCACGAATATCCGCAACTCTCGCCGGATTCTCTCAACTATCTTTTAGCCGTATATCAGTGTGATATTCTCTTGAAGTCGCTATTGAGATATGTCAGATGGCAGACTGAAAAGATAGAGAAGATAGTCGGGCATAAAATTGGGCGAATACTCCCGATAGAGATATATCGACTTGACAAGCTCGTATTGGAGTTTGTCGGCGACAAGCCGGTATCGGACCGCTTCGCCTCTCTCAAAGAAACATACATAAAAACATTCGCGACACAAATCGCGATTATAGAACTCAACGAAATATGACACTTGAAATCGAACATCATGCAGCTTTTTGCTTAGGCATCGAGTTTTGGTATGTGCTGACTGTAATCGGCAGACCTCGCCCGGCTATAAATCGAAGAAGACAGAGCGCGAAACCGACAATCCGTGCGAGATTGCCGTACCATTAGCAGTTAACTACAACATGAGATAATATCTATATAACAATATAATAACTACTATCAAATGACAATAAACGAATACCAGGCGGCAGCACTCACAACCGCCGTCTATCCCGAAGACAAGCGCATCATCTATCCGGCACTCGGAATGTGCGGAGAAGCCGGAGAGGTAGCCGATAAGGTCAAGAAAGTAATTCGCGACAACAATCAGAGTTTCGACACAGTGCGAAAGATAGAAATCGCGAAAGAGATAGGCGATGTTATGTGGTATTGCGCTACGCTTGCAAACGACCTCGGCTTCACACTTGAAGCAATCGCACAAATGAACATCAACAAGCTGCAATCACGAAAGGAGCGCGGAATGCTCGGCGGCTCTGGAGATAACCGATAACTCAAACATCTATCAACCTCAAAAAAAGAAATCAATCATGGCACTATGGATTGAAACAAAAGTCCGTTTCGACAAGATGATGGAGAACGGCACCGTAAAGAAAGTAACCGAACCTTATCTCGTTGACGCGCTTTCATTCACTGAAGCTGAATCGCGTATCATCGAGGAAGTAACGCCGTTCATAAGCGGCGACTTCACCGTGTCGGCAGTCAAGAAATCGAATATCGCTGAAATCTTCCGCGATGATAGCGGCGACAAGTGGTATAAGGTCAAAGTCAATTTCATCACGATAGATGAGAAGACGGCCGTAGAGAAACGCAAAGCGTCTTACATACTCGTGCAGGCTTCCGACTTCAAAGGAGCTTATGACAACTTCATCGCCGGCATGAAAGGCACAATGGCAGACTTCGAGATTGCCGCCATCACTGAAACCGCCCTAATGGACGTGTATCCGGCTAAACTCACGAGCAAGTCAGACAATGGATAACCGGCAGTTCTTCGACCTTGTGAGGCGTATGAGAGTCAAGCAGCGTGATTACTTCAAATATCACCGCAAATCTGACCTCGCTGAAAGCAAGCGAATCGAAGCGCAGGTTGATGCCGAGATTAGCCGCGTAGAGCGGCTTCTCGGCTTGCCTGACGCGATTCCGCAAGCTCCGAGTATATTCGACTACCCAAACGATAAAACGCCGTAAAAACCGCGCCTATGACATTTCAGATAATTTGCCTTGTCATCAACATCGCTCTCGTGCTGAATCAAGTGCGCATAGCGAGAAGAAACGAGCGCACAAAGGCATATCTCGAACACAAGATGAATCAGATTCGCGAAGAATACGAGAATCTGCAAAGCATCCATTGCGAGATTAACAAGCGAGGCAGAGCGATACACCTCAAGATTCGACTTGATGAAATCGACATTGACGTGGTTAAAGACCCTGCAACGCGCAACTATCTCGCCAAACGTAAACTGATAACAACATTCAACCCGAACTGAAGAAATGGCAAAGAAGAAAATTTGCATCACTCTATCGAGAGTGTTTCCGGCAACATTGCCGAGAGCCGGAGAACTGACCGAGTTTGAAACAAAGCTCAAAGCCGGCAAGAAGATTCACACGATACGCCGCAACTTCGACTTGTGGGCGGTCAACGCTGAAAAGATGCAGCGTGGCGACTTCTACCTATCCGTAAGGCAGTGGTCCGGCAAGCCGTACCGCTCGAAGCAACGAGAAATCCACACGATAGATAAGCCGATAGGAGTGCAGCGCATTCAAATCAGCTATCATCACGACTTCCACGCAAACAAGCCGTACTTGACGGCAAGAATCATCGGAGGCAACAATATTGATGTGGCAGAACTTGCAAAGAATGACGGTTTGTCGCTCTCTGACTTCGCCGATTGGTTTTTCGGCAAAGAGCCGCAGGGCGATATGACTTTCAACGGTGTAATAATCCACTTCACAGACTTTCGATATTAAGCGACATGGCAAGCACAGTACTATCGGATTCAATCGTATGCTCCGGCACAAACTGCCTTATCAGAATGAATTGTGAACGATACGCACGATTCCGTGAAATACGCAGACGATATGCCGGGCGTGAGCATAAAATACCCGGAGTAATATCGTTCATGTCGCCGAAATACGAGCCGTCAACCTATACTTGTCAAAAGCAAGTGAAAATCAGAAACGCGAAATAGTCAACGCACACTTCTATTGATATAATATATAATAATCAATAAGTGTGTATATATAAAACTAAATAATAATTATAACGTAGTAAACCTCATGGCATCCGTTAATCAAGTAACAATCATCGGCTACGTTGGTGAAGACCCGAAAATCATCACCACGAGCAACGGCAAGACGATGGCAACGCTCACAGTCGCGACAACTGAACGCGGCTACACAAAGAAAGACGGCTCGACATCCGAAGACCGCACCGAGTGGCACAACATAGTGCTTTTCGGTAAACTCGCCGAAATAGCGCGTGACTACATACGCAAGGGCGCAGCTCTCTACATTCAAGGCAAGATGCGCACTCGCTCGTATGACGATAAGGACGGCATCAAAAGATACGTCACAGAGATTCACGCCGACACGGTGCAGATGCTCGACCGCAAAAGCGTGGCGACTTCACAAGCTCCGCAACAGTATGCAGAGCAACAGCCGCAATATGGCTATCAGCAACCGAGTATGAATGACCCCGACTTACCGTTCTGAAGATGCGACACGCAGAAAGTCAGATACAACAAAATTGCGTGAAGTGGTTTCGTCTTCAGTATGCAGACCTCGCGCTCTTGCTCTTTGCCGTTCCGAATGGTGGAGCAAGAAACAGAATCGAAGCCGGGATAATGAAAGGCGAGGGAGTAACAGCCGGAGTCGCTGATATGTTATTCCTACTACCTAACAAATATCATCACGCTCTTTGCATCGAGTTTAAGACACCGAAAGGCAAGCAGCAAGACTCTCAAAAGCGATTCCAACGTAAAGTTGAGGCTTTTGGCTATCGCTACGAAATAGTCCGTTCCTTAGAAGAATTTATTGAGCTAATGCGGAATTATTTAGCTCAACGCTGAAAAATAACCGCTTCAATATATTTTTTACCCCGAAAGAGTACCTAACAAGTACTCTTTTTTATTACCTTTGCACAAAAACCGCAAAAGTCGCATTTCATCGCTATATAAAAAATATGGAAAAATTTAACGACCTCGCACAAACGCGGCTCATTGACATTGAGCAGCTTGAAGAAAACGCCGGACAGCTTGCCGGAGTGCCGGAGAATCCTCGCACTATTGATGAGGACAGATTCGCATTATTGAAGCAAGACATCATCGACTACCCGGAATATCTGAAATATAATCCGCTCAAAGTCTATCAGCTTGAAAGCGGCAATTACATCATTCTCGGAGGCAATATGCGGTATCGGGCATTGACCGAAATCGGGTATAAATTCGTGCCGGCAGTAGTTATCGAGCATGACACTCCGACCGAGAAGCTGAAAGCGTATGCGATTCTCGACAACAACGGTTTCGGCGTATGGGATTGGGGCAAGCTGAAGTCCGGCAATTGGGACGCGAAGCAGTTGCAGACTTGGGGCGTTGAACTTCCCGATAATTGGGATACAAGCGCGGCAGACGCAGAGAATGAGCAATCGCAAAATGATAGCTACTCTCGCAAGGTCGTAGCCCCGACATACGAGCCAAGCGGCCGCACTCCGAGCTTCGGCGAGATGTACGACACCACAAAGCGAGATGCGTTGCTTCACGAGATAGAGAACGCAGACTTGCCGGATGATGTACGCGAGTTTCTACGTCAGGCAGCCGGACGGCATACGGTTTTCAACTACGCCAAGATTGCGGACTATTACGCGCAGGCATCGCCGCAAATACAAGCTCTCATGGAGCAATCCGCACTTGTGATTATCGACTTCGACAAAGCCATTGAGAACGGCTTTATCACACTGACCAAAGACCTCGCGAATGCTTACCGCGTTGAACGCGACATTACGGATGAAGAAGCTCTAACCGAAAACGACATCGCAGAAGATTATGATGAAGAATAAGAATTTTGTCGCTTTTATCCTCTCTCACGGCAGAGCTGACCGAGTTGTGACCTATGACAGCTTGAAGAAGTCGGGCTATACCGGGCGTATTGTCATCGTGCTTGACAACGAAGACCCATCCGCGCCGGAATACATATCACGATTCGGCAACGAGAATGTAGTAATCTTCGACAAAGCCGCAATCGCTGAAACATTCGATGAGGGAGTGCCTGGAGATAGACGCACGATTGTGTATGCCCGAAATGCTTGTTTCGACATCGCAAAGAAACTCGGCTATCGCTACTTTATCGAGCTTGACGATGATTATACAGTCTTTGAATGGAGGTTTGATAACCGTCTACGCTACATTACCAAAGACAAGGTAATCCGCAATCTCGATGCCGTCTTTGATATTATGCTCGACTTCTTCAAGAAGATTCCGGCTAAGTCAATCGCAATGGCGCAGGGTGGCGATTATCTCGGCGGTGGTGCCGGTGGCGAGGGCAAGCAGCTACGCACGAAGCGAAAAGCAATGAACTCGTTTATTTGCGACACTGAACGGCGATTCACGTTTCTTGGGCGCATCAATGAAGATGTGAACACGTACACGCGCAATACTTCAACCGGCGACTTGTTTTTGCAGATTCAGCAAATATGCCTCTTGCAAAAACAGACTCAATCGAATGCCGGTGGCATGACTGAAGTATATCTCGATTCCGGCACTTATCTCAAGTCGTTTTTCACGGTCATGTATCAGCCGTCATCAGTCAAAGTGCGGACTATGGGTAACGAGTATGTCAATCAGAAGCGTTTACACCACCGCGTAAATTGGACTCTTACGGCTCCAAAAATCATCAGAGAGAAATACAAAAAGAAAGAATAACCGCTATGGCTAAATACTCCCAAGCTAAAATCAAAGAGTGTGAGGAGTGGATAATGGAGAACGGCCTAATGGAACACGGCGGCGCGAAGCTCAAAGACTTCTTCAAAGCGATGGGCTTGCACCACAAGACTTACTATCAGTGGTTGCAGAAGCCGGAATTTCGCGAAGCGATAGACCGAGCAAAGCAGTATTTCAAAGAGCATCTATGCCGGGAGTTGGTTGAATCGCTTGCCAAATCAGCAAAAGGATATGACCACCAAATTACGGAAGAAAACACCGAATACCGGCAGAATCCACAAAACCCCTCACAGCCAATCATACACCGAATGCGAAGAAAGACTACGACCGTTCACGTCAAATCAGATGTTGCGGCCGCAATCTTCTTGCTTTGCAATCTTGACCCGGAACACTATCAGAACCGGCAGCGCAACGATGTGGCGATTAAGAAAGATAGTGACCCGGATGAGCAAATGACACCCGAAGAACTCGCAGCCGAAATTGAACGGCTCGAAATGATACAAAAATGACATCAACGGAGAGTGACACGATGAAAAGGCTACTGAAATTGAAGCGCATTAAGCTGAAGCGAGATGCGCCGGAACGCTTTGCGTCTTTTCTCGGCTATGTCAACCCGAAATATCGTGCGGAGTGGTTTCATATCTTAATCGCTGATTATTGTCAGAAACTATATAATGGCGAAATCAAAAATCTTATGGTATTCATGCCGCCGCAGCACGGTAAGTCAGAAATCATCTCTCGCAACTTTCCGGCTTGGGTACTCGGAAAGAATCCCGATTTAAGAATAGTCGGCAGTTCATATACGATTGATCTTGCATCTCAATTCTCTCGCTCGATACAGCGCACAATCGACAGTAAAGAGTATCAGGCAATTTTCCCTAACACTTATCTCAATGGCTCTAATGTGAGAACTGACACAAAAGGCTATTTGCGTAATGTGGATATTTTTGAAACAGTCGGGCGACAAGGATTCTACAAAGCTGTCGGCGTTGGCGGCGGCTTGACAGGTACGCCGGTCGATATTGCAATCATTGACGACCCGGTTAAAGACGCAAGCGAAGCATACTCGGCTACATATCGTGAAAAGGTGTGGAATTGGTACAATACCGTACTGACAACCCGACTTCACAATGAGAGCAAACAGCTATTTATTATGACGCGCTGGCATGAAGACGATTTGGCAGGGCGCATATTGAAAGCCGAGCCGCAAGATTGGACTGTGCTTGTGATTCCGGCGATATGTGAGTATGAGAATGACAACGGACTCTCACAGCGGCACATTGGAGATGCTCTATGGCCGTGGAAACATTCGCTTGCAAAGCTACTGAAGCAACAGCAACGCGCACCGCGTGAGTTTTCAGCACTCTATCAGCAGCACCCGACAATCGAGGGCGGCAACATCGTTAAGCGCGATTGGTTTCGTAAAATCTCAATGGCTGAATTTCTCTCATTGCGATACAACGAGCCGATGCACTTCTATCTCGATACCGCTTACAACAAGAAGAAAGTCGGCAAAGACAATGACCCATCGGGCATACTTGCAGCGTGTCGCATTCAGAACAACATCTACATCTACGATGCACAGTCCGTCTACAAAGAAATGCCTGACTTACTGCGGTTTCTCCCCGAATACATATCAGCGCACAAAGGCACTCGTGAAAGCAAGCTCAATATCGAGCCAAAGGCTAACGGCATATCAGTTGTGCAGATGTTGCGTGAAATATCGACTCTCAACGTCAAGGAAACGCCGACACCGACAGACGATAAAGAAGTGCGTTTCCGTGTCGTTTCGCCGCGCATAGAGTGCGGCCGTGTCTTCATAGTCGAAGGCTCTTGGAACGAAGATTTTTTGAATCAAGTATGCGCATTCCCGGCTTCAACGCACGATGAGTTTGTGGATGTTCTCGGCTATGCCATTAATGACCTCTACGAAGAAGACGATGATAATTTTGATTATGACGATTTACAAGTTTTTTAACCCTCAACATCTCTAAATTATGCAGTTTTTGCAAGTAACGACTAACCTCATCAACCGAATTGCCGGAAGAAAGCAAGAGTTTGATGAACTACTCGCTTCCGGCGACATATCGCAGATTCGGTCGAAGATGCGCACCAACGGACGCGCAGCAGACAGCGCGATGCGTGAGTATGACACCGCAACGCACGAAGTAATGTCCCGAAAGGATAAGATTCTAACCGACAAGAAAGGCAACCGGCGTGGGGTGCAACACTTGTGGAAGCTCCCCATTCCGTATCAAGCCTATATCAACGAAATCGCGCTTGTGTTTCTCTACGGTCGCCCGGTTAAGTGGACACAAGTTTCCGAGGGTACTGACGAAGCGTTTGCAAAGTTCCTCGATGTAATCAAGCGCACCCGATTCAACAGTAAGATACGCCAATGCAAGCGACTCGCCGGAAAGGAAACAGAGAGCGCGATGCTATTCCGCGTGTTCAAAGACGATGACGGCAACCCGGACGTGCAGATTCGCGTACTCGCCAAGAGCAAAGGCGATGAGATATACACACGTTGGGACCAGTACGAGAATCTAATCTCGGTGGCATGGGGATATAACGTGCGCGAAAAAGAGGATAAAGTCGTATATCACTTCGACATCTTCACGCCGGAATTTATATACCGATGCACAAAGAAGTCCCTCGGGTGGCAAGTTGAGAAAGAAATCAACTTCATAGGCAAGATTCCTATCATTCTTTTTCAGCAAGAGAAAGAATGGGAGGGCGTAGAGCATCTTATCAACCGCGAGGAATGGATAGCGTCAAGAAACGCCGATACCAATGACTACTTCGCCGACCCTATTGCCGTGTATAACGCCGATGTTATCAAGAATCTGCCCGAAAAAGGAGATGTCGGCAAAGCTCTATACACGAACAATAAAGACGGTGTTCAAAACGCAATGGCTTATGTCACGTGGGATAACGCTCCACAGTCGAAGAAAGATGAGCTTGACTTCCTCGAAGCTCATATACTCTCAAAGTCATTCACGCCGAACATCACTCTCGACACGCTCAAATCAATCTCGCAACTCTCGGCAAAGGCATTGCGCACGGTTATGATGCTTGCAGACATCAAGGCATCGAAGCGCAAAGAAAGCCACGATGAACTACTTGACCGCACCGGCTCTCTCATTGGAGCAATCATCGGCAATGTACTCGATGTGTCGCTCAAAAGTCAGTGTGACGAATTGAGCGTTGCTCACGAGTTTCAAGAGCCGTTCGGAGAAGACATCGAAGCTGACATCAAGAACATCACAGCTTGCCTCGATGCAGAAATCATGTCGAATGAAACAGCTATCGAAAAGAATCCTCTTATTTCTGACACGGCACTCGAAAAAGAACGCATCAAAGCTGAAGCAGACGAGCGAATGAAACAGCAACAGTCTATATTCGGCGATGATGGAGGCGAAGCCGGAGCGCAATCATTCTCTGACGGTGACGATGAAGAAGACGGAGAGGAAGATGAGGAAAAGAAGCCTGGCGATGAGAAGAAATCGAAAAAAGAAAAGAAATGAAGTCGATAATCTTCAAGCGAATCACGACTGACAAAAAGATTCAGCGGACTTCAATCTACGCATTCGGCATTTGCATCTATTCAGAAGAAATGCCGATTGAGCAAGAATCTTCACGCCGTCAGGTAGGATTCAACGTATTTCCGCAATATGCGCCGGAATGCGTGGAAGATGAGGACTATTACCCCGATGAATGCAAGCATGGCAAAGAAGCAAAATGACATAGACCCCAAGAGCGCGACACAAGCGCGAATAAAGCGTACTGAAGCATACGCCGAGCGTGTGCGCACGTTGTTCGCGGCAACAGTCAATGAAATTCTCGCTTTGAATCGCTCTATGCCGCAGCTTGACGAGGGCGAGATGTTTTCTTTCGCCGGAGAATCAATGAAGCGACAAAAGGAAGTTGAGCGGTTACTCCGTCAGCTTCATGCAGTCGCGACTATGGCTATCGAAAAAGGCATCAAACTCGAATGGGCGCAAGCTAATGAAGAATGTGACAAGCTCGTGCAATCGTGCTTTGGCAAACGCGCATTATCTTCACCCGAATTTTCGGCATGGACTCAACGTAACAATGCGGCGATGAACGCTTTTATCGCTCGAAGTGAAAAGGGGTTGAATTTGTCACAGCGAGTATGGAAAGCCGTCGAGCAGCTACGCGATGAAATGGAAGTCGCGATAACAGTTTCAGTCGGAGAGGGAGAATCGGCGGCGCAAATGTCGCGCAAAGTCCGTCAGTACCTCAACGACCCGGACTTGATGTTTCGCCGATTCAGATATAAAGACCCTGAATCCGGCGAATGGCGGCGCAAATGGAAGAAGCGTATCAAAGACCCGGCAACCGGCAAAGTCAAATGGATAGACTACGACAAGCGTACTTATCAAGACCAATGGACTGGGCGCGGCTATTACAAGTCTTCAGCTCAAAACGCTATGCGTGTTGCTCGAACTGAAACGAATATCGCATATCGCAGAGCAGACAATGAACGGTGGCAACAAATGGACTTTGTTCTCGGTCAACGTGTCAATCTCTCACGCTCGCACCCGAAAAAAGACATTTGCGACAAGCTCGCAGGTGATTATCCGGTTGATTTTGTCTTTGACGGTTGGCATCCGCAATGCTTTTGTTTCGTTACTCCGATTCTGATGGATGAAGATGAAATGGCGAAAGTATCAGAAGCGTTTTTGCGTGGCGAAAAGTATGTGCCGAGGGGCAAGCGAATAACTGACTACCCGGACAATTTCAAACAGTGGGTGTCAGAGCATAAAGAAGACATCGCACAATCTCGCGATAGAGGCACAGAACCGTACTTTATCCGCAACAACGCTATGGCGATAGATGAAATACTTGACCCGTCATTAAAGAAGCTCACACCGCAGCAAATCGCGGCGAAACGGCATGAAGCGAGAACGCCGGAGCAAGAGGACGAGATTCGCCGCCGTTGGAAAGAGCGAAGCGAGAGAATCGAAGCCGAAAAAAGACATTCGCGACAAGTCAACGCTACTGCAAACAACGTACTCAATGCAGCCGCCAAGCGGTTTGCATCTTTCGGCATATCTACCGCCGAACTCGAAGAAGCAATCAAGAGCGGAAACACAGCACTCATTCAAGCGCAGACACGGACGCTCGCACTCGCTATGTCAGCAAAACAGCAGCTTATCAAAGCAACTGCCAAAAAGGTCAATAGTATTGCTGACGGTTATAGCGAAGTCGATACGACCGCACTCAACGAAGCTCTTGCATCCGGCAATCTTGAAGCGATACACAAGCAGACACGCGCCCTCGCTCAAAGTGTACTCGCGATGAAGAAAGCCGAGCAAGCATTGTCAGCTATAATCCCGGATGCTCACACTTGGCACGAACAATTCACGCTTGCAGAACTGCAACAAGTGTATGCCGCCGTTGAATCGAAACTCGCGAACATATCGACACTTCCATTATACGAGCAAGTCAAAGCGATTGAGAAAGAAATCAAGTGGGTATCTGACCCTACATATCTGAAGCCGCATAAGCAATATCCGACTTGGAATGTAGCTCAAGATGCTTATATGAAGAAGCTCGATGAAGTTAAGAAGCAAATAGCAGTAGCGGAGGCGAAAGACACTATCGACAAACTGAAAGTGTATGTCGCTTCACACCCGAAAGCCACTACGGTCGCTAATGCTGTCTTGGAAGCAGAATTGTTGCTTGCATCCGGCGGCGATATGCTTACGATTAAAGCGAAGATTGACTACGCCCAAAAACGAAAAGAACTACAAGAAAAAGCAGCAGCGCAAAAAGCTGTCAAGGGTAGCAAAATCGGTGAAGTCACATTTAAGGAGCTATCAAAAAAGCGACAAAAAGAGTTGCTCGATGATTACAAAGTCAATACAGTAGAGGGCATGGATGATGTGATGCGTCCGGCTACTGAAGAAGCATGGAAAGGACTTATCGAAGAAGAACGTATGTTGCTCACTAAATATACGCAGACATATAGCTACCTCAACGAGCCATTGCGTAATATGTCATATTGTGGCGGACGAGCGAAAGATGAATATGACAATGATATGCCGAAAATAACCGCAGCTTTGAGCCGTGTTAAGACAAAGCAAGATATGGTCGTAAGGCGAGGTACGAGCGATTATTATATTCCGGAAATCGGCAAGAATTTGAGCCAAGCCGAAGTTGGCGATACGTTCATTGACGGCGCATTCTTATCAACGGCGTGTCACCGAGATAAGGGATTCGGCGGCTCTGTTAATATGATTATTTTGATACCGAAGGGCGCACAAGGCATATTCGCAGAACCGTTCACTCATTATAACGCCGGTTATTATGACTATCAGACCCGAATATGGAACGGTACTGAAAAAGTGGGGTTAGGAGGTGAGTTTGAATGGATAGGTCAGCGCGGCAGTAGATTCAAAGTAATCAGAAAGAGCGGCAAAAATTTATACTTAATGTTAATCGGTCAGCAGTTCACACAGCCAACCGGTATGACGAAGTAAGACAAAGGGCGCATAATCGCGCCCTTTGCTACTTGTAGTATTTCTGATAAAACTCTTTGAAGCCGGAAACGGCATCTTTCATTGAGTATGCGTTTTTCGCATAGCGATTGAATAACATTGCTTTGAGCGTGACCGGGATTTTATCGAACTTCGAGAAGTCACGCAGTCCGTAAGTCAGATAATCCGAAAGATACTCGGAATTTGAATCTGAATCATTCGCAGAATCTTCAACCCAAGCTCTTTCATAATCCCATAATAGAGCTTTATCGCCCTCGTATGGATTATTTTTTTCACCGTGATAGTAACGGCATAATTTGAGTAATGAATCTTTGCTCATTTGTATTGACACTTTTGTATGAAGTTAGTAACGACTTTGAGCATATCTTGTGGAAGCATATTCAGAGCCATCTTTTGCATCTCGATAGGCACACCCCAACGAGCTTCAGCTATTGAGCCGACTATTGCGCCGAGCGTGTCTGAATCGCCGCCGTAGCTTACGGCATTACGCACAGCATCTTCAAATGATGAACTCTCTTTGATGATGTGAAATGCGAGTGGCACGCAGCCTTGACAAGTTTCATCGAAAACGCCAGGACGCGGCAAATTGTTTTCCCAATTTTGACCGTAATACAGTCCTCCGATTAGATTCACAAAGTTATCTTTTTCCGGCAGCTTGCGAAATGAAAAAATCAACTCCGCAGTCGCTATTGCCCCAATGATACCCTCATAGTGATTGTGTGAGCATTCCGCGCTTGACATAGCTTGACGCATAACATCGCTTGCATCATCAAATGCCCATGCAACCGGCGATACTCGCATTGCAGCACCATTCCCGAATGAATTGTACGGTTGCGGGTCATCTTCATGCAGCCAACGTGAGAAAGAGCCACCATACGCGCCCATAGGATGCGGATATTTGCGACACCAATACAAGATGCTATCTTTATAGCTCACGCCGTGTAGAATAGCGTCTGCAACGGCAACCGTGCATATTGTGTCATCGGTATAACGGCAATCTTTGTGAAAGAACTCGAAGTTATAGTCATTCGTATTGTTGAACTCGAAACGAGAACCGGCAATGTCGCCTATTATTGCTCCTATCATTGTTTGTCTTTGTTTTTTATATTTGACATACGCTGCAATGCACCGATGCGGATAATGCAGCGTTTATTCTCGTAACAATCTTTGCCTCGAATGGCGTTTGTAAGCGACTTGTATTTTATCCCGATTATATCTTCCGGCACTTGAAGATATATCGCTTTCAGAGAGCCGAAATAGAGGTCAGTCATTCCCTCGTATGGCTTTTTGAAGTGAACGTGTACGACTTTCGATGATTCCATTTTTGCGTTGAGTTTTAAGGTTTTGCAAAATTACTCATTTCCTCGCTAATCCTCGCATTTCAGCCGAATAAATGTATATTTTATCAACTGAAAGCGAGAAATGCGGAGTAGGCTAACCTTACCGTGCCTATTAGGATTTAATACCGGGATATTGCAGCTCGTAGAATCTTTCAAGGGCGTGGCGATATGCAGCCGATTCAAGATTGATTAACTCGTAGAGCCATCCTTTGGGGTCAGTTCCCCACGCTTCTTCTATACGAGCGAGCTTTTCATCATCGCACTCGTTATCAAGAGCGCAATGCAGGTCGTCAATCCACCCAATCATGTCAGAGTGATAATAGTTCGGGAGCCACATTTCAACGAACTCCATAACGCCACTGTCATCGAATATCTGAATCTCGCGGTCGTAGTATGTTTTGCCGGTAGCGACATCGCGAAATATCGTGCCGTTGTTAGTCGTTTTGATAACTTCGACAACCCTAATCACTTCGCCGGTGTCGATAATAAGTGCTTTTTTCATCTTCAGTCCTCCCATTCAACATCAGATTCATTCATAATTCGGGTTAAAATCTCACGACAACGCTCCGTGTCAGCTTCGCGGATATACTGACGAATGGAACTGCGGTATGTTGTCGAATAAGCAAGCTCGATAAGCTCCTCATCGTTTGCTGTTAGTTGTTCTTTACTGTCTGCCATTAGATTGATTGTAAGGGCGAGAGGCAACGGCTAAGGCTACCTCTCGCCGGTTGATGATATGTTGTGTCAGATATTGAATTGCTCGTTGAGGAATTGCACCATTGCGCGATTCTGCGGCATGAGTGCCGGAATATCCATCGAGTCAGCTTTGTAAAGGTCAGTCGCGGCGTTATACAAGTCCCACGCTGAAACGCTTGGTGTATCGTGATACTTCAGCAACAAGCTCTCCGTGAACTTTGTTATTTGAGCTTGATTGAGCGGATAGACGCGATTCTCCTTGATTGTCGGATATGCAGAGTCGCACTTAACGCGAATTGCGGTCAGCATACCGATGAGCAAGAGAGCTTGTTGAACGCCGACCTCAATCTCTTTCATGCGCTCTATCTTTTCGCGCTCGGTCACGATGATGTGCCTGGCATCTACAAGCCACGACTTGACAACATCGAGAACTTGCGGAATCGTGATAGCTTCGCCGCGCCCTTTGCCGCGCTCATTGTATGTGGCGATATACTTGTCGGCGCAAAGCATAGTTTGATTGTGGCAGATTTTGACCATGTTTCCGAAGCCGACTTGAATGCCTTTCTGATGGAAAGCGACTGCGAGGTTTGTTGTCTTTTCCTCATCATCGAAGTCAGTTATACGGATGTTAGCGAAGACGCGGCGCAATATGTGAGCTTCAAAGGCTCTTTCGCCGTATTGTGCTTCGACTTGTGGGAGCAGCACCACGCCGGGAGTGCTGCGGTCTTTGTTCTGCGCGGCAAAGAGGTCATAAACCTCTACGTTATAGCCGAGGTTGTTGCACTCGTTGATGAGCGTTTGCAGCAGCTCGAAGTGATAGATACCACGAAGCGGCTTGCCGTAGACATCGTTTTCACGGTGTGTGCGCTCTAATTGAGCGAGTGAGAGCGTTTGAACTTTCGCTTTGTCGAAGTCAAACATCTTGTTTTCGAGAGTGGTTTCAGTAATCATTTGCGTTGTATTTTAGAGTTGTTATTTTTCCCAAGTTAGCTTCCAATTTTTGAACGGATTGGCACCGTGAGCAATCGCCACTTCTGCGGCTTCTGCGATAGTAGTTTTGCCGGTTCGGATTACTCGCTTCTCCATGCCCTTATGATTCCCGGCTAAATCAGTCTTTTCTACGAAGAAAGTTACAGTATATTGTTCCATGCTTGCTTTAGTATTCATCTTCCGAATCTTCTATCTGAAGTTCATCAAGCATCTCCGGGGTGAGGCGTGAGAGGTCAAGTTTGACACTCTCGCCGGTATAGTAATCAGTTACGGCAAGTACTGTCGGGCGACCGCTATCCTCGTTATACTCGAATTTGAATTGCTTTGAGCTATTGAGTATGCTCATTGTTTCGTCATAAGTCTTCATTGCGTAGATTGGATTTAGAATTTATCGACTGAAAGCCCTTTAGGATTCATAGAGAGCGAGAATCCGGCTTTTACGAGTTGATTAACGACTGATGCGTTGCTCTCGTGAATGAGTATCGCGTATGTGTGCGAGTAGTTATCATTGACCGGCACATTGAACGACACTTTGATTGAGTTGCTGTTGCTGATGATGCTTATAGCTTCGGCAAGGTGTTCGGGTTTCATTTGCGTTGAGATTGAGGGTTGATGATTAGAAGTCAGCTTTGAGTTTGAGAAGACGCAGGCACTCTTTCAATTCGCTGTCGGTGTACTTGCTTGCCATCTCTTTTGAGATGCAGTTGAGATTAGCGGCTAACTCTATCGCTCTTTCTCGGCTCACTTTGATTATTTTCTTTCGGATTTTCATTTTCGTTATCTATTAAGTATTGTTTCATGTCGCAAAGTTATAGACTATCCTAATAATAGGCAACTTTTTCACCAATTATTTTTTGATAAAAATTTACTCAAATTCCTATATTGCTAATAGGTAGCCACATGAGAGAAGAAAAAAGTTTTGAAAAATTCCGATACTTAATAGGTATTATGTCGAAAATTCTCCCTATCTTTGCGCGTATTGAATATTCAAACCCCAATCAACCATTGCAATGAAGAAGAAACTACTCGCGGCACTGACCGCAAAATGTAAGCAATACGGACTTACACCCAAAGGAATAGAAGAACTCGTTGAAATCGGAGCTTCCGACCTCACAGACGAAGCGACCGATGACGAAATAGCCGCAAAAGTGGATTCGCTCGTACCCTATGCAAAAGCGATGCAGGGGGAGATTACGAGGAAGTCACGCAAGAAATCATCTACCAAGCCATCCAAAGGCGAGGGCGACGGAGAGGAAGAAGACGGCGAAACCGGCGAAGACGAAATACCGGCATGGATGAAGCCTTTTACTGAACGACTGAACGCTCTCGAAACAGAGAATAAGACGCTCAAAGAGGAAAAAGCCAAGTCGGAACGTGCATCGCTCATCGCTGACAAGGCAAAGAAGCTCGGCATTCCTGACTATCTCGTGAAGCGTCTGCATTTGGCAGACGATGCGGATGTTGACGCAGAACTCACCAGCTTCAAACAAGACCTTGTAAACAACAATCTCATGCCGAAAGACCGTTCGCATGAACTCGGAAACTCCGAGGAAGAGTCGAAAGCGGCTGCAAAAGCCTGGGCGCAGTCACTCCCCGACAAAAAGTAAGGTCAATTATCAACTTCTAATTCATCAACCCCAAAATGGCTATTGAATTTAAGACACAGCAGTTTCCGGGTCGTTTCCCGGAGATTTGGCGTGGTGAATGCAAGATGCTCCCCGGTGGCTTCAAGCCTACACAAGAATTTCCGGTCGGAACAGTAGTACGCCGCGCAACGCCTTTGTATGTCGATTTTGACACTATGACCGCCGCCGTCTGCAAGACCGCGACTGTCCTCAATGGCGGCACTACAAAGGAAGTGAGAGTCCCCAAAGGTCACTATTTCGTGGCAGGCGACAAAATCATCAAGCTCGGTGCAACCGAGCTCGGCGAGATTGATTCAATCGACCGCACCAACGATGCCTACGACATTCTGAAGCTCAAAGCAGCATACACCGGCATACAAGCCGATGATGTAATCGCAGAGGGTGTCGCAGTGACAGAGGGGCAGGGAGATTCAGCTACGACTACAAACTCCGTGCGCTACTCCCCAAACAACATCGTGGGCGAAGACAAAGAGTTTACCGGTCGCGGACTGCCTACTCTCGATGCTGCCTATGAGGCAGTCGTTCTCATGCCGTCACTTCTCTTCCCGATGCTGCCGGAATGGTTGACCGGCATCGCGCTCAAAAACAACCCCAACATCATCTACATTAAGCAGTAATCACTATGCCAAAGGAATTTTTATCCAGCTCCGTCTTTGGTGACCTCACCAAAGAGGTGCAGATACGATTCGATGCTGCAAGTGAACTCAACAAGCAGCTTTTCGACCAAGTTATCTTTGAGCGATATATGCACTGGGATGACCCCACAATCGAACTCGATTTTGAAGAGTTAATCGGCAAGTACAACATCACGATAGCCGCACCGACTATCGGAGAAAACGCAGCCGAGCCGATTATGGGTACTTCGGGTGTAGAAACACTCAAAGAAACTCTCGTAAACCACGCCCTCACGCTCCCGATGCTGATGAAGACGTACCGAAAGATTCTTTCGTTGCTCGACAGCAAGCTCATCAAGGATGAGGACAAAAGAAACCGCCTCATAAATCTTATGATGGGCGATGTTAAGACCGTTGTCAACGCGGTTTACGGCAAACTCGATATGATATTCCTCGGCGCACTCTCCAACGAAGGTACGTTCACTTTCGATGAAACAACCAACCCGGAGGGCGGTGTCAAAGGCTCTATCTCGTTCAATCAGCCCGGCGAGAACATCGCAAGCTGCAAGACCGCTTGGACTCTCGCCAATATCGACACTGTGGATTGCTTTGAGGACATTCAAGCTATCCTTGACGCATCGCAGGATAAGGTCGCGCTTGCAAAAGCTCTACTCTCGCCCTCCCGACTCTCGTATATGTGTCGCACAAAGAAGATGAAGCAGCTTATTTGGGGTACTGACAAGTCCTCAAAGCCGGTACTTCTCCGCGACATAAACGAGTTTATGGAGACGAACAACTACCCGATATTCGAGCCTATCCGTCGAATAGTACGCATTCAGAAAGGGCGTGAGGCTATTCCTTACACCCCGTGGAATCAAGACAACATCGTATTCGTCCCTGCCGGCGAACTTGGCGTTGTCAAGAATGCCTACTCGGATTGCGAGTTGAAGCCGGATGACGGAGTGTCGTATGCCAACTACGGCCGCATTGTCACTTCTCTGTGGAGTGTCGGTCAGAAAGAGGGCTCGAAGCACACTGAATATACCAAGGCTGAATCACAGTCGCTGCCGGTTATTACCGAAATGAACGGTATCTATACCCTCAAAACAGTAGTATCGTAAAGTCGTGAAGAATCTCGAAGCATTAAGCAGACTTTGCAATGCAATCGCGAATACCTTTTACCCGGATAGCGCGACACTCAACTTCGCGCTATTCAATGAGGGTATCGAGGCACAAGCTGAAGCCACCCCGAAAGATGCAAAACTCTTTCGGGTGGCGATTCGCCTTGTCATGGGATATGTCGAAAGCAGCCGGAGCGAAAACGGCGTATCGACTTCAGTACGCGAGGATTCCGTAAAAGAATCTCTATCGTATTGGTGCAAGCAATACGGACTTGATGCAGACGAGGAACTTGGCGACTATTTACGGACGATTGATGATGCCACTAATCTTTGGTAAGAATGAGAACAAACGGCACACTTCAATATCTGAAAGTCGTACCCGGTGGGGAGAACGAGTATGGAGAGCCTATCGAAGCCACTACCGAATGGAGTGACCCGATAGAATGCTCTATCAAAACGAACTCCGACAACCGCAAGGGCAAGTACGAGGATGGCGAATTTCGCATGGCTTCATTCACAGTGCTTATCGAATCTGACGAAGAAGCGCAATTTGAACGTGTGAAACTGACCCGGCACTCTGAAGAACTTGGCGAATTTCGGGTAATGAGTCGTGAGCCGCTGACAACCGTAGGACGTATTCAGATACTTGTGTAATGGCAAAAACAACGCAGACACACGGCAAATACAAAGGCGTGTTGGTGTCAAAGACTGACACGCGCAAGCTGTATCAATCGCTGAAGATAAAGCGAAAAGAGCTTATCGCTCATCTCGTCAAGCAATTTTCGTTCATCGGTGAGGCTTGTGTCAAAATGGCGCGTGAAAGCGGAGATTACAACGACATTACCGGCAATCTCAGAAGTTCTATCGGGTATGTCATTCTCGTTGATGGCGAAGTCAAAGTGCATGGCGCGACAAAGCAATACTCCGGCAAACAAGGAAACGGAGCGCAAGGCGTATCAGAGGGGCAAGCTCTCTTGAAGCGTCTGCAAGCTAAATTCCCTTGGGGCGTGGTGCTGATTGTGTGCGCTGGCATGGAATACGCCGCCTATGTTGAAAACGTGCGCGGTAAAAACGTGCTTGCATCTGCCGAACTCGAAGCAGAACGATTACTGAACAAACTTCTAAAAGGATATATCACGCCGCAATGACAAAGACGGAAATAGACTTTGAGCGCGACTTCTATACGCTCGTAAAAAACAGCGACTTAGGCAAGGAAATTCGCGGAAGCGTGTACCGAAGCGGGATGCGACCGACAAACGCTAAAAGCGAAGATTTGATTGTCAAGTTTCTTGCCGGGACTGACGAACAAGTGCAAGGCGGCATAATGCTGATTCACGTCTATGTCCCTGACATTGCAAACAACGATGGGCGCAAAGTCGAAGACAAAGCGCGTGTCGGTGTCTTGGAAAGCGCGATAATAGCCTTTGTAAAGAATTGCGAAGATACCGAGTATCTGATTCGATGTGACGGACTGCCAAAATCAACGGAACTCCCCGAAGAAATAGAGCAGCATCTAATTGTAACACGATTAAAATTTCAACGATTAACACAGTAACAGTATGAAACGCAAGAAAATCATCATGTCGTGGTCGGAATGTCGTGTTGAAATCGGACCAACCGGGGCTAACGATGCTATGGCAACGCAGCTCGTTTCGGTCGGCACGACTAACGACAAATCGACTTCACTCTCAACTTCTGATGGCGAAACGCTGACCGCGAAAGCATCCGGCGGCAAAACCGTTGCCGAAGAAGAGGGCGAACCCGAAGTAGTAATCACTACTCGCGTCAAGGAGATGGACTTCGACACCGAGAAGATGTTGACCGGCGCAGTTATCAGCACTGACGGCGATGAACTCGATGTCAAGACAAACATCGTGCAGGGCGAGTTTTCAGTCAAAGTGACCCCGAAGAATATCGGAGCGCAGGGTGTAAAAGCTCCGAAATGCTCCGTCAAATTCCGTCCCGGCTCATCTGAAGACGAAGGCTCGTATGTTGACCTCACTTTCAAAATCATCGAAACCGAAGACGGTTTGCTCTACAAGAAGTTCAGAGTCAAAAAGACAGACTGGGCAGACCCCACGTTTGCATCTGACCTTACTGCCGGTGGCGGCTCCTAAACCGGCAATGACAAGCGGAAAGACGCCCTTTCGAGTTGGAGGTTAAACTCGCATCCGCGTTGCAGCATAGTTGGTCATGCGCTCGCTTAGGCGAGAAACAGCCGTTCGATTCGGCTCGGCGCACTAATTCATCATTAAAAGCAATGAACGATAAAACGACAATAGAAAGCAAGGTTGCAGCCACCATTCTTGAAAGGAACATCACTTTCGAGATTGACGGCGAGAAATACGAGATTGCGCCGCCCTCTCTTGCTACGCTCATTCTCGTGTCGGAGATTATATCGACACTCCCGACATTCGAGAATCTTGACAAAAAACAGTGGCTCGACATAGTAGCGCATCATGCAAAAGACTTCAAGCCGCTCGGAGAAATTGCCGCCGTGCTGATTCTCGGTGCAAAGAATCTTACCGAGAGGCGTGAAAAAATCATCGAAGAACGCAAGTTCTTCGGACTTATCAAACGCCGTAAAAAAGTTGTCGAAATAATAGACCGCAAATCGGAGCTTGCCAATGCGATTCTCTTGAACGTGCGTCCCTCGGAGCTTAACGACATGATAATTGAGCGACTGAAGCAGAACGAGGCGGCAAGTTTTTTCGCAATTATCACTTCCCTAAGCGCGGTAAATATACTAAAGCCAACAAAAGCGGAAGTGATAAGCTGAATGACAGTATCTGGGCTTCGATACTTGGAGTAGCAAAGATATTCGGCGTAACCGAAAAATACGCGCTCTATGAAATGAGCTTTTTGAATGCTTTGCTTTACAGCCGCGCGATGCCGATGCCGGATGATACGAGCAACAAAGACAATTCAGACGCGCCGCTATACGATGACAGCAAAGACGCAAATAACCCCAATAATTTCAAGGATTTTGACGAAGACGAAGAAATAGAAGTTAAAGCGAGATGAATACTAATGACGGACTTTCCTATGCCGCGAGGATAGATACCTCGGAATATGACGCAGCTCTCGACCACATGGCCGAGAAAGTCGGCGGCGTGACCTCACAGATTGAGCAGGAGAGCGCGAGGATTCAGCAACTCATATCGTCTTCAATCCCGGAAGTTGACCTCAAATTTCTGTATGATGATACTCCGACACTGAACGCTATCGGCGAAGCATACGCGCAGATTGCGCGTGTCATACGCGAAAACAACTCTGCCGTAAACGAACTTCAAGAGGCATATCGCCAAGTAACCGAAGAAGCCAACAAGTATGCGAATGTGCCTGGACGTAGCGAGTATGTCAAAGAGCTACGACAGCAGCGCAAGGCTATTCAAGAAGTAATCACTACTCGCAAAGAGGTTATTGCGGCCGCACAAGCTGAAGAAAAAGAGCTACAAAAAAACGAGAAGTCATTAGTTGCTGCCGCCAATGCCGCAGAGAAACAAAGCACTGCCGCAGTATCATTACGCCAGCGCATCCGTGAGCTTACAATGGAAGCTGCCGCATTGCGCGATGCCGAGCAAGCGCAAGGGCGCGAAATAGACAAAACGACAGGGCGTTATCGTGAAATCATAGAAGAAATAGGTCGGCTCAAAGATATTCAAGGCGATATTCAGTCAGCCGGAAATGTATTCGCTAATGATGAAAATCAGTTTGCCGGAATAATCTCCGGCTTAACCGGTTTGTCAGGCGCGTTTTCGGCAGCACAAGGCGCGGTCGGACTTTTCGCCGGAGAGAATGAACATCTGCAAGAAATAATGCTAAAGGTGCAGTCCCTAATGGCTATTACGATGGGATTGCAGCAAGTTCAGCAGACCTTAAACAAGGATTCAGCCTTTTCACTCGTAACGCTCAATGCGGTCAAACAAAAGTGGAACAAGCTGACCGGCAAAAGCGCAGCATCGCAGACCCAAGAAGCGACAGCGACAGCAAGTGCGACAGCGGCACAGAATGCCAACACTACAGCGACAGCAGAAAACGCGACCGTTACGAAAGTCGATACGGCCGCACAGCAAGAGAACAATGCCGTAACGACTGCTGGAGCAGGCGCACAAGCTACAAACACGAGCGCGACAAAAGCAGCGACAACCGCACAGAACGCACATACCGGCGCATTGGTTGCCGGTACTGCCGCATCAAAAGCCATGTCGATTGCAATGCGCGTTTTGAAACTCGCTCTCATATCAACCGGCATAGGCGCGTTGGTCGTACTCGTTGGCGAACTTGTTTCGTGGATTGTCGATTTATGTTCAGCCGAAGACGAAGCCGTCAAACATACACAAGACCTCAATAAAATCAACGAAGATGCGGCAAAGACCTACATTCAAGAACAAGTCGCACTCGAAGACAACATCAAGGCTTGCAAAAACTTTACCGGCTCCAAAGAGCAAGAGAAGAAGAAAGTCAATGAGCTTAACAGCAAATACGGTGAAGCTCTTGGCTATTATGATTCTCTTGAACAGTGGGAGCGCGTATTGACTGAACGCGGCCCCGCGTATTGCGAGATGCTGCGGATGAAAGCCGTTCAGCAAGGTTTGCTTAACAAATACGTTGAAGCATACGTTGAAGCTCTTGAAGTAGCCCACAAAGCCGAAAACGGAGAATTTGACCGCAGTTGGTATAATCCGGCACGTTGGTTTGGAGATTCAAACGAGGAACGCCGGGCGAATATGATTGCAGAAGCCAACAAAGAAGCAGACTATTGGAAAGAAGCGATGACCCAGCAAAAAGCTGACCTCGAAAGATTCCAAAAAGAAAATCACTTCGATGTCGTTCACATTGACCCGAAATCCGGCGGCAATCGCGGTAGCGGCAAGACATTCGACCCCAAAGCAGCGGCACGTGAACAGCGTAAACTACTTGCTGAATATCAAGCTGAAGTCAAAAAATACATAACCGACACCAATAACGCTATCTCGCAAGCGATGATAGACAGCATGGAAGCCGGTTACGGCAAAGAACTCGCTACTATACGCCGGAACGGCGAGAGCCGCAAGAAAGCATGGGAGCAGCAGTTAATCGAGCTTGCCGAAGCAATGCGCGACAACGCTCACGCAATGTTTATGACACAGAACGGAGCCACTGAAGATACTTGGGAAAACTCCGCTCAAGGCAAACGCTCTTTGCAAGATTGGATTGATGAACTACTGAAAAACAAAGATGTCGCAGCTAACTACTCGCAGGGATTAGCCGACATTGCCAATTCAGTAGAGCGTCAACTCGCCGACGTGCGCACAAAATACATGAATCAGCTAATAGATGAATTTGGCTCGTATGAGGACAGATTCGACAAGCTGACTATTGAATGGACTAAAAAGATTAATCAAGTCGCCGCAATCGCGCCCGATATGCTGCCGAAAGCATTAGACAAAATGGAAGAAGCGTTTTCATCGTTGAAAGCCGAGGACTTCAAGAAGACCATTAATTGGGATGTTGTTTTCGGCGACCTTGGCAATCAGTCGCTTCAGTCATTGCAATACTCTCTTGAAAAGGTCAAGACCTATTTTGACCGTGAGAAAGCAAGCATGAGCGTTGAGCAGATAAAGACATTCCAGGAGGCGATAACGGCGATGGAGAATGAGATTGCTTCACGCAACCCATTCACGGCTCTTCATAAGTCATTCAAGGACATATCTACGGCGAAAGACGAGCTTGTTGCGGCTCTCGCCGAAGTTGCGGCCGCACAAACAGCACTCAACGAAGCCGAAGCGGAATACAACGCCGCTTTGCAGGCTAAACATAAGATTCTCGAACTAATCGAAACCGGCGAACTCGCACAAGATTGTCAGGAGCTTGCAGATGCTAACGAGCGTGTCACAGCTTCAGAGAGAAAATTCACTGACGCAAAGACAAAGAGCCTCCAAGCAGACCAACGCGCATTAAATGCCCGGAACAATGTCACTAAGTCATACAAGACATTCGCGACACAACTCAAATCTGCCGGAACAGTCGTTACCGATATCGGCGGCCGTGCGTCAAAGCTCGCCCGGATATTCTCATCCGATATTGCCGACAGTATGGATAAGGCACTCGGCTTTATTGATGAAGTCGTAGACGCAGCCGGAGATGTCATTTCCGCGATTGGAGATGTCGGCAAGAGCGTGTCTAAGAATGTCGCTCAAACTGCCGAAGCAGCCGGAACAGCCACCCAAGCGACCGCACAAGCGACCGCCACTTCAATATCGACAGTTGAAAAAGCATCTATCATTCTGACTGTAATATCTGCCGCATTACAGATTGCGACAGCTATTGCAAGCCTTTTCAATGATGATGAATCCAAGCAGAAAGAAATCGAGCGGCTGCAAGAACGCATCGACCAACTGCAATGGGAGCTTGACAACGCCGACACAGTGCGATTCAAAGAGCGCGTGGGCGATGCCGTGAAGAAGCTGAACAGCGTCTATCGCGATACGACCGAAGAAGTACTCCGCTTGCATCTGACTTCGCAGCAATATGCGAATTGGTTTAACCGCGCTATCGGTCAAATGGTATATCGTAACGAGATTTACGAGAAATCCATTCAGAAACTCGCGGATGCCTATGCAAGTGTCGGATATACCGCTGACAAAGCTCTCGGCGGCAAGAAATATGAGGAATCGCGCAAGCAGATTGAGAATCTCGCAGAGCAACAAATCTTGATTCAGCGGCAAATCAATCAAGAGCGCGACAAAAAAGACACCGACAACGGCAAGATTGAGGATTGGCAACGCCAAATCCAAGAGATTGCGCACGAAATGGCTACAATCATCAATGAGATGCTTGAAGACATTATCGGTGGCTCATCTGAAGATATTTCCAAGCGGCTCGGAGATGCTTTTATGGATGCCGCAGCGCAAGGCGAGGACGCGATGGAAGCGTGGCACTCGACCGTCAAGGACATTATCGCCGACATCACGAAACGAATGCTTATATCGAAATTCATTGAAGAACCTATCGGGCAAATATTCGACAAATACAAGACTCGCTGGTTTGGCTCTGACGGTCGATTCAAAGGCATTGACAACGTGATTAACTCGATGAATGACCTGTCTTCGGACTTGAACGAAGTCGGCTCAAACTTTCAACAAGTTTGGAACAATCTGCCGGACGATATGAAGAAGTGGTTTGCTCCGTTGGATGATGCCGAACGCGAGGGCACTCAAAAAGGAATCGCCACAGCTTCACAAGACAGCGTAGATGAAAATAATGCAAGGCTCTCGATGATTCAAGAGCATACATATACGCTTGTGCAAGGTGTAAAAGAGCTTAACGCGACCGGCACACGGTTACTTGAAGTAGCAACCGGCATCAAAGACAACACCGAAGAAACTAACAAAAAACTCGATGATGTCAAAGAAAACGTCAAAGCTATCAAAGACAGCGTAGATGAAATTGATACTCGCGGATTAAAATTACGGACATGATAAATCAGCTTATTAAATCCATACAGCAAGATTGGCTCAAAGCCAAAGCAAAGGCGCAAGCTCAATGCGAGAGAGCCGGACGGCACGATGTCGCCCGGAAACTCTCCGAGTGCCGTATGTTTGCCGGTTATGAAGATTTCGCGGACTTGGTGCGTCTTATGTTTACAGTGCAAGGAATGGAGTTTATGACAACTTTCGGATTCCCGAAACTCGATACATTCCGAAAGTTCAAGCCGTACAGCCCGGAGCGGTTAGGCGTGTATATCGACTGTGGAGAAATAACGCTTACAGATGTCCGAAATGTCTTTTTGGTGGGAGATACCACCGCCGTGCTGAAATGCCGCGAAACCGCAGCCTATACCGTTTGCCTCATGTGTGGCGCGAAAGCTACGGTCATAGCGTCCGGGTACAGTGTAGTAAAAATCGAGAATGACAAAAAATCACAAGTCGCGATAATGACACAAGACAACGCAAAAGTATTATGATGTTCAACAAACTTTTGATAGACGGCAAAGACGCTTACGCCGAATATGGCGTATTCGTTGAACAGTACGGGTACAAGGCACTCGTACAGATGCCCTCTTTCAAAAAGTTGGAATCTACCGAATGGGATGAGTATGACGGCGAGGAAACCGACCTCACAAGTCCGATTCTCGACACAAAGACATTCGCGATTCAGTTCTGCATCACTGAAATTGATATGGTCGACAATCTTTTTGAATTGCTGTCGGACAAATCATATCACACATTCCATTTTGCAGAACTCTCCAAGTCTTACAAGTTGCGACTTGTCGGAAACCCCTCGCGGTCGGCTCTGATTCATCTCGGCAAAATATCGGTCAACTTCGCAGATGACTTCCCCCCGGTCGTGCTTAACGACTTCATTAATGAAGATGATTTGGACGATTCCAACATCATATTGAATCATAAGCCGTATGCGACAGCTCCAGCCGGATTCAAGCAGAAAGGCTATGAACTTGACGATATAGATTTTTCTCGCTTTGGAATCTATGTGCTTGACGGCACCGATGACAATATAGAGAAAGCTCCGAATGTAAGGGCGAATCTTACCGTCAATGTCAAAAACTCGCCGGGTGTCGTGTATGACAATGACTGGGTAATGTATAAGTCGAAAGATGTAGGACTGAAGTTGTTGATACACGCTCCGAGCATTTCGGACTTTTGGCAACGGTGGTACTCCTTTTGGGCGGTCGTATTGAAGCCGGAATCGCGAAAGTTATATATCGACAACCCGATAGATGAGTTCGAATGTCACTATAAGAGCAACAGCGTGACGACGTTTGACATTCGGCGCAATGGCTCGGTTTGGTGCGAATTTACCACTACGCTCACATTCACGAACTGCCGACCTCTCGGCAATTATTTCGTGCTTGTAACCGAAGACGGAGAGATAGTCATTACCGAGCCGGGAAGCGAGGATGTAGAAATTAACTTGAAACTACACGAATAGATATGGGTGCAATAAGAAAGAAAATATCGGAGCTTACTCCGTCAACCGCATTCAACGGTTTGTGGACTATCGGCGTTGACGCTCTCAATCGGAGTGTCCGCGTGTCGCTGCAATATATTGCAGACACTATCGCATCGTTGAAATCGGGTGTTGAAACCGCTATTGGCAATGCCGACAAAGCAGCGACACGAGCAAATACGGCCGCACAGAATGCCGACAAATCGAGAGCTGCCATCGAAGCCAATGAGCAGACCAGACAAAGCAACGAGCGAGATAGACTGTCAAATGAGCAGACTCGAAATGGCAATGAAACGACACGCATAAACAATGAGAAAGCCCGGAAACAAGCCGAGCAAGCTCGTGCGAAAGCTGAATCCGACAGAGTGACAGAACACGCCACTCTGAAGAAGAACGCTGAAGATGCAACGAAAGCCGCTAACGATGCCGCCAATAGTGTAGATGCTTCAAAGAAAGCTGCCGCAGAAGCAACGAAAGCCGCTAACGATGCCGCCACAAACGCCAATAATGCCGCCACGACTGCAAACAACTCTGCAAAAGAAGCAGACAAACAAGCCGGACGAGCGAAAGAGCAAGCCAACAACCCTCCGAAGATGGGTGAAAATGGTAATTGGTGGCGTTGGGACGAAACCGCGAAGAAGTATGTCGATACCGGTGTACTCGCGAAAGGCGGTGTATTGTATCCGTCATTCATCGTTGACGAAAGCGATATGCACCTTATCATGTACTATCAAGACCAAATCGCCGAAAATCAATTCGTTCTCGACAATGAAACCGGTCACTTAAAATTCATATATCAGTAAACTATGGCAGGTAATCTTTCAATCGACTTAGGAAAAGTCGCAATATCGCCCAAAGGTGCATATTCATCCGCGACCACATACGAGCGTTTAGACCTCGTTTCGTATAATAACGGCGCGTATTTGTCTATCAAAGACGGCAATACAAATCACGCCGTCACAGATGGCGCGTGGTGGTTTTGTGTCGTTTCTGCCGCTGAAGCTCTTGCAGCTGCCGCCAATGCAAACGCCGCAAAGGAGCAAGCGTTGCAGATGGCGAATGTCGCAAATACAGCAGCCGGAAACGCGAACACGCAAGCCGCCGCAGCTTCAGCCGCCGCAGCTGCCGCCACGACAGCAGCGAGTGAAGCGCAGACAGCCAAAGAAGAAACAATCTCGGCAACCGAACTATGCCAGGCACTGATTGACGCTGCATCACAAGTTACCTCGCTTGGATTGCTGCCGTCCGGCATGACGGTTGAATACCCGGAAGAACTCACGCTCGGAAATCTTGCCGAGATATTCATACGCGCTAAATTGCAGCCGGAATACTCACTGCCTAACATCATGTATCTCAGCGACAATAACGCCGTATCAGTCGCGCCGGACGGTCGAATATCAATAAATCACGAGGGTGTCAGTGTGATTCATGTGATACCGACCGGCAACACGCAGCTATATAAGACAATCTCGATAAGGGTAAAATGTGCTGGAATCTCGCTTGTCAACAACCGCAATACGGCGATGATTCTCTCATCGGGCAACTTCCTATTAAACTAACCTCTAATTAACAAAATATGGCATTAACATCAGACCAAGAAGCAGGCGTAATTCAGATGCTTGCAGCGTTTCAGTCCGGCAAACGCATTCAAGACCTGCCGGAAGTCAACGGTACCAATCCGTTCAAGCTCGTAACTCACGTTATTGACGAAGACGGAGAGAGCAAGAAAGCCGCACTCGCTACGATGCTCCCTTATTTGGAGAGCCAGTGCGCCTACGGCATAGAGCGCGACAAGACCGTTTCATCTCCGGCTTGCACACGCATCGGCAACATGGACTTGCACCGCTCACTCCCGATTCACAACCGCATGAAAGGTTGCTTGCTGAATGATGACAGCGAAGTTGTTGAGTATCTGCCGCCGGAATCGTGGCTCGGCTCGACTCGTGACGGCTCACGCGGTCAAGTCATGGTCGAAATCCCTGACCACTACCGCAAGTTTGAAACGAGCGGCAACATACAGCGCGTGAAAATATCAGAACATCCACTTCCCGGCTATCACCACGTGCCTAAAATGTACGTGTCTGCCTATGAAGCATCGTTGCAGCGCACCGGCAACAAACTTTCATCAGTCGTGAATGATTCTGCCGACTTCAGAGGGTGCGGCAATCAGAGTGCATGGGATGGCACATACCGCTCGGCACTCGGTCGCCCGGTCACTCAAATCAGCCGCACGAACTTCCGCACCTATGCGCGTAACCGCAAAGCCGGAAGCACCGAGTGGAACTGCATGACCTACGAAGCACAAAAGACGCTCTATTGGCTCTTTGTGATTGAGTATGCAACGCTCGACAGCCAAGCCGCATACAACGCGGCAAAAGACGCTAACGGCTATGCGCAAGGTGGCTTAGGCGATGGCGTGACAACGTGGGATTGGAGCAGTTGGAGCAATTTTAACGGTAATCATCCTTTCGTTCCATGCGGTCACACTGACAGCCTCGGCAACAATTCGGGCATCGTAGCCTATGAAGCGCACAATGAAGCCGGTGATGTGCTTAAAACATTCAGTGTGCCTCGCTATCGCGGCGTTGAAAATCCGTTCGGTCACATTTGGCAATGGACTGACGGAATCAACGTGCGTATCAGCCCGAACACCCCGACCGGTGACGGACTTAGCAAGGTATTCGTGTGTGCAGACCCGACAAAGTTTACAGATAGCAATTACACCGGCTATGCTCATGTCGGCAATGAAGCTCGAAACGAGGGATATGTCAAAGAAATCATCTTTGGCGAACACGGCGACATTATGCCTTCTGTAAGCTCCGGCGCAGGCTCGACAACGTATTTCTGTGACTACCACTATACGAACATTCCAACGGCTGAAGCTCTGCGCGGTGTCCTTTTCGGCGGTAATGCGTATAACGGCGCGTATGCCGGTTTTGCGTATGCGGACTCGTCTAACGCGCCCTCGGCTACGTATGCGTCTGTCGGCTCCCGTCTTTGCTTTATCCCCCAAGCGTAACACGGCACGCCGCGCCCACAAAATACGACAAGTAACATAATAATCCACAACGCAATGGAAAATAAACAAGAAATCGAAAACAAAGAGAGAGTCGATGATGGCTCACTTGACTTCCTCCAAATTCCGGCTGACGAAACAAACAAGCAGTTCAACTGCAAAGAAACGAATCAGCAGCATCTCATCAACACCACTTTTTGGGTGTGTGACTTCTTCGAGGGAATGAAGACGAAGTTTGGCGAGAATCGCGTCCTCGTGAAAATCAAGATGAATCTTGAAGACCCGGAGAAAGACGCTCGAAAGTTCTTTACCAACTCGCGTGATATACGATACGTTCTCAACGAGATTAAGAAGCGCAACGCTTTTCCTCGCAGAGTGACCCTCAAAGTGAACGGCAACCGATATTACTTCGAGTGACGATATAAGGTTGATTGCTCTTGCGGTGTCCTTTTCAGCGGTAATGCGAATAACAGCGCGAATGCCGGTTTTGCGTATGCGAACTCGAATAACACGCCCTCGAATACGAATGCGAATATCAGATCCCGTCAATGATTTTCAATTTGGTAAAAAATATACAAAACTCGGAGCAATGACCCTGCCCCTTGGCAAAAAACATCACCTCAAAACGGAGTTAGTAAGCAGCGCGGAGTAATCCGCGTTGCTAAAAGCCCCAACAATGAAAAGCAAAGCGAATGAAGCGAATAGGAAACTTATATGAGAAAATAATCTCATTGGAGAATCTTCGACTTGCCGATGAAAAGGCGAGGCGCGGAAAACTTCGCTCCTACGGTGTGCGACTTCACGACAAGAACCGTGAAGCCAACATCATCGCGCTTCACGAGCAACTGAAGAATCGGGCGTTTGTCAATTCGCCCTATTCGACATTCACAATCTACGAGCCGAAAGAACGATTGATTTTCCGACTGCCGTACTATCCCGACCGCATACTCCACCATGCAATAATGAATGTGTTAGAGCCTATTTGGGTATCAACATTTACAGTTGACACATACAGTTGCATCAAAGGTCGCGGCATTCACGGCGCAATGCGGAAAGTCAAGAAAGCACTTCGCGACAAAGAGAACACGCGCTATTGCCTTAAAATAGACGTGCGCAAGTTCTATCCGTCTATTGACCACGACATACTGAAGCAAGTTGTCCGGCGAAAAATCAAATGCGCCGACACGCTCAAACTCTTAGACACGATAATTGACAGCACTGACGGCGTGCCTATCGGAAACTACCTAAGCCAATACTTCGCCAATCTCATGCTTGCTTACTTCGACCATTGGATTAAAGAAGTCAAGCGTATAAAGTATTATTTCCGATATGCTGACGATATGGTGTTTCTCTCATCGAGCAAAGAGGAACTTCAAGCGTTGCTCAAAGACATAAAAGCATACCTCGCTACACTCAAATTGAATCTAAAGGGTAATGAGCAAGTGTTTCCAATCGCCGAGAGCCGAAACGACAAACACGGTCGCGGATTGGATTTTGTCGGTTTCGTCTTCTATCACAATCAGACGCTGATACGCAAAGGCATCAAGAAGAATTTTTGCCGCGCAGCAGCCCGATTGAACAAACGCAGTGACATATCCGCCGCCGATTACAAACAACAGCTTTGCAGTTGGTTTGGATGGGCGAAAGTATGCAACTCAAAACATCTACTAAAAACAATCATCAAACCCCAATTTTATGAAACGTGCATTTTACGATGAAATGCCTTCTACTCTGGAGGCAGTCGGCAACGGAAGCTATCTCTACCGTTGGGACATTCAAGAAGAAGCAAAGCCCGCAACTGAACATTCAGCCGCTGACGGCGAAACAGCCAACGCGCAGGAGAGCGGCACGCAGTACTCGTGCCTGGAAGTCGTTGTGTGGTCGCCGGTGTCAAGTAACGCCATACTCGAAGCCGTCATTTCCGCTATGTGGCCGAACAATCGCGAACAGAAGTTAATCAACGACTACAACGCCGCGCAGCTCGGTTGTTTCGGCTCCAAAACCGGCGAAAAGGCACAGTCTGCCATCAACGCATACAAAGCATTCCTCACGCAGCGCGATTCCATCAAATCACAGGTTGACGCGGACTGTGAAGAATTAAACATCGAATAATCGACACCCACATGATAACGCTCCATTTCAATAACAAGACTCTAAAAATCTACGAGGACGATAGTTCTTACCGCTACCGTGCCCTTGGAGAGAAGACCACTCTAACACTCAAATTTTCGATGCCGGAATTTATCGAAATCCCGGTCGGAGCTTGGTGCGAGTATCAAGGCGAAGTCTATACGCTCAACAAGCCGGAGAACTTCAAGAAAAGCGGAACTCGTAGGCTTGAATACACTCTGACGCTTGGCGACCCATCCGAATTGCTCGGCGAATACAAAATGCGCAACACAGTAGACCACCGCTTGAAGTGGTCGTTGTGCGCAAAGCCTCACGAGTTTATTGAGATAATCGTTGCGAATCTCAATCAACGCGCCGGAGGTGGCTGGAGTGTGGGCGAATGTATTGACGTGACCGAAAAGACGGTTGAGTTTAATCATTCATATTGCGATGCAGCGTTACAGAGTGTGGCAGAAGTGTTTAACACGGAGTTTGAAATCATAGGTAAGGTGATTCATCTTCGTAAAGTAGAATACTTCAAGAATGACCCACTGCCGCTTGGCTACGGCAAAGGCAACGGATTCAAACCGGGTGTCGGACGCTCGACCGACAGCGGACAAGTGCCGGTCAAGAGGCTCTACGTTCAAGGCGGCTCACGAAATATAGACCGCTCCAAGTATGGTGCGCCGGACTTATTGCTCCCGAAAGGTCAGACGCTCGAATATGAGGGGCGTGTCTATAAAGCCGACAGTGACGGTTACTTCATAGAACGCTACGACATAATATCTTCAGCACGCAAAGAGGATAGCTTCGATTGTTCGGAAATATACCCCTCTCGTGTCGGCGAAGTTACTTCAGTCGTGACAGTCGATGCAAATAAGAATTGGTATGACTTTGTGGATAACACGATACCGAGCAATCTTAACTTCAACGACTATCTGATTGAGGGCGAAACAGCTACAATCATCTTTCAAAGCGGAATGCTTGCCGGAGATGAAAAGCAGTTTGAATTTAAGTACGACCACGATAAGCGGCGTTTTGAACTCAAACCGCAAGAGATAGACGGCATTACAATGCCGAATGCGTCTTACATTCCACAAGTCGGCGATAAGTACGCTGTCTTCGGAATCATGCTGCCTAACGAATACATACGCAACGATGCCGACAAATCCGGCGCATCTTGGGAGATGTTCAGAGAAGCGGCGCGATACTTGTACGAGAACGAAGACCCGAAATTTACTTTTAGCGGAGAGCTTCAGTCGCTCTACACTAAAAAGAATTGGTTGCGCATCGGCGGCCGTCTTAAAATCGGAAGCTATATACTCTTTACTGACGAACAGTTTGCAAAAGACGGCGTGCCTATCCGAATCGTAGGCATAAAAGAAAATCTATCATCTCCATATTCGCCAATCATCACTATCTCAAACGAATCTCGCGGAACAAGTGTAAGCTCAAAACTGAAAGAGATAGACCAAAACGAAGTGAAGATTGATGAAGCTCACGGCGATGCGATACGATTCACAAAACGCAGATTCCGCGATGCAACCGAAACGATGTCGATGCTTGAAGATGCCTTGCTCGACAACTTCACGAACTCAATAAATCCAATAGCAGTCCGAACAATGCAGATGCTTGTCGGAGACGAGAGTTTGCAGTTCCGTTTCGTTCAGAGCCGGACTTCACTTGTCGCGGTCGGATTCAATATCACTTACAATGACACGACAAAACAATTAAGCTGCCCTCACGGATATTTACAACATCTGACACTCGGAATCAACACACTTGCACCGTCCCATACCCCGAATGAATATCTTATTTGGGAGATGAACGGCTATCAGTCGCCACAACTTACTGACGGCTCTAAACAGTACTATCTGTATGCAAGAGTGCATCGTACTAACACCTCGGCTGTAGGCTCATTCCTATTGTCGCCTACGGCAATCGCGATGAAGCAAGAAGCAAATTATTATCACTTGCTCGTAGGCGTGCTGAACAGCGAATATGACGGAGAGCGCAGTTTCGCTACCCTATACGGTTTCACAGAGATATTGCCAGGGCGCGTGACAACGGACAAAGTTGTGTCGGCTGACGGCAACAGTTTCTTTGATATGCTTGCTAACGCATTCAAGCTCGGCAACAAGCTCCGTTTCAACATCAACGGCGACAATAAGCTCATTCTTAACGGAACGATGGTGCAAAGCGAGAGTGGAGATGAATTTCCGGTGCCTTGCTATCGCGGTGTTTGGAACTCTCAAACAACGTATTACAAAGGCGACCTCGTTTCATACAATGACGGTAGAGGCACTTCAATGTATGTTTGTATTGCTCCATCTTATTGTACCGGACGCGTGCCCGGCGGCGATGACAATGCTTATTGGTCGTTGTACGCATCTCAAGGTACAAACGGCGATTGGAGCAAGCTCATATATCGCTATTCAATCAACAGACCGACTACGCCGGAGGGCAATTCGCCTGCCGGTTGGAGTGACACGCCCGACAAAGACACTATCACTTTCAATCACGGCTCAACTTTCACGTACAAGGACGGCTATCGCGTTTCTCCGGCTACTGCCGATGGCAATCTCTCGAAAAACCGAATCAGCTTCACGACCCGGACTGCAAATCAGACTATCGCGATAGAGCTTGTAGTTTCATCTGAAGAAAACTATGACTTCGGCATTCTCGGCATACTTGATGATGCCGGAATGACCCGCACGACCAACTATGCCGCAAGAATCAGCGGCAAAAAGTCTGAAGTCTTTTATGTGAATGTGCCAACGCCCGGAAGCCATTTTGTTGAAGTCGGCTATGCGAAAGACTCATCAACCTCGCAGAATGAAGATTGCGTGAAATATCGAATCTTGACAGTTGAAAATTGTTGGGTGTCGGTAGGTCGTTTCAACGGTATGTCGAAAAATGTTGGAGCGTGGAGCGTGCCGGTGCCGTTCTCAATCGACACAACCGACACGGAGCGCATATATTTGTTATCAGACAGCGACACCGTGCCGGGTACTCCATACAGTGACCCACATATTGACGATTATGTGCCACCACTGACAAACAACGAGTATGCCGCTGATAAATCTTATAGTGTCGGTGCGTTGGTAAGATACAATAACCGGTATTATAAGGCTATCAAAGCAAGCAGCAGCGGCAATGCTCATAACCCCAGCGATTCAACGTATTGGACGGTCGTAAACTCTTGGACTGACAATCCGAGCGGTGTAACATATACGCATCAGTACGAATTTGAATCAGTCCGATACAAGCGTGACGGCGTTTGGGGTGCATTCTCAACGCCGACACTATGGCTACGATATGCCCTCAACGGCGACTTCACGGAATACCGATACGCAGTCAACGGCTCAAAGGCAAGTGCGCCGGCACTTGCCTCAAAGAATCGTAACCCAAGCGGTTGGAGCGTAGGACAGCCGACACTCGGAACGCTTCAGTATATGTGGCGCACGTTTGCCAAAATATCGGGCGAAACAAACGAATTACTCTCTGATTGGAGTAGCCCGGTGCGGGTAACGCCCTATGACGGTGTTGACGGTAAGCCAGGCAAAGACGGCAAAAGCCCCGTATTGGTTTTCTGCGGCAAGTATGACAACACGAAGACATATTACGGCAATGAACATAGATTAGACGCAGTAAAATACGGCAACGAGTATTATATTGCAAGGATTGATGCCGGAACATTCTCCGGCGTGACTCCCGACAGTACCTCAAAATGGAACTCGTTTGGTGCTTCATTCGAGAGCATTGCGACTAACTTGTTGTTAGCCGAGGGCGCGAACATTGGCGATTGGTTTATCAAAGCCGGTCAGATAGTTTCAACGCTCGATGACACAGCAGCAAACCGAATACTCCTGCAAGTCGGTCGATATGTCGGCTCAACATTCATCTATGAGCCTAAAATCATTCTTGAAACCGATACTTCGAGCGGCGACCATATCATGCCCGGAGAATCGAGCAGAGGCGCAGTGGTAACATTAGACGCAACGAGCGGCCTTGTCGAAACTCGCTCAAAGCAGAATTACGATGTTAGCTATATGTCGCCGTCCGGCATATTTGCTAACAGAGCCGGAACGGAAGCAATGTCAGCTACAACCGGGCGAACATTCCGCGCTTCACTTGTCGGACTTGGTTTTGCCAATGTTGATAAGAGCGAATGGAACATTGATAAACTCAGCACTCTTGTCATGGGCGTTTATGGCAGCGCACAAAACTCCGGGACTGCAATGGCTGTCGGAGGATTCTTTGATAAGCTCTATGCGCACGGACTGATACTGCACCGCCGAGCAGTCAGCGGTAGTAATCAAACTGTGTACCTAAGCTATAATCACACTATCGTAGTTGGTTATACTTCCGACCAAGCGACTGTATATCTCCCCTCCAACCCTTACGAGGGGCAAGTGATATTCGTTAAACAATGGTGGACTGGCAGCATGAGATTTAAGCCTCGTTCCGGGCATCATATCTACGATGATGCAACCGAAAATGATTACTACGATTTTTCCGAAGGGCAAGGCGGAATGTTCGTCTTCTCTATCGGATATGTGACTTCCGGAAATACTACAACTAAAAAAGAGTCGTGGCTTGTGTCACGATGGAAATACTAATCAATATGACAGAATACGGATATATCGAAAATGGATATTTGAGGGCGATTGAGTTGACCCCCCAAATCTACAAGCGTAAACAAGAAGACGGAACAGTCGCGAGTGTAGAAGTTTCCATTGAAGAGCAAATCGCGGCACTCCCGGATATTTGGAAGCCGGTAGAACCGATTGACGAAAGTCAAATGATAGCCGACGATGAAGATTGCATCGTCGTGCCAATACCATACGATGCCGGAGATTGTATCAAATATCGCTACGAGCGGAAATTTGATACCCAAAAGGTACGCAAGCAGATTCAAGACCTAAAAGACAATCTCGCCGCGACTGACTACCGCGTGACTAAATGTTATGAAGCATCTTTGCTCGGCGACACACTGCCCTATGACATAGCGCAGTTGCATTCAGAAAGGCAGACTGTACGAGATAGAATCAACGAGCTTGAAGCGTTGTTGTAGAGCGAGTAAAAAATTTTACCCAAAATAGTACCTATTAAGTATTATTTTCCTATCTTTGCGGTAAAATCAGTTTATCACAACTCCAATGGAACATCACTCTCTACACGAAGCCATGCAGGCGTTGCTCTCATCGCTCTTTTGTGACTTCTACGACACAATGCAAGGGTGGTTGTACGCAGCGATAGCATTCATATTGGCAGACCTTCGATTCGGCATATTAGCCGCGAAAAAACGTGGAGATGAAATAAGAGGCTCACGTATGCGCCGCCGCACTATGAACAAAGTACTCGATTACTCGTGTTGGATGTTTGTCGCCTACACGTGTCGCAATTCATTCGGTGCGCTATTCGGCGTGCCGGTCGTATCTGCCGCAATAGTAATGTACGTGTACCTCAACGAACTTGCAAGCATAGGAAACAACTATGCAGACTACAAAGGGCTTAAAAAAAAGTTGAACTTTTGGAAGCTCGTACCCGGACGGCATGACATTGAACGTGCCTTAGAAGATGTTGAACCCAAAAGCACAGTTAAAGATGAAAGTGTTAATACTTGACAACGGACACGGAAAGAACACGCCCGGAAAATGCAGCCCCGACAAGAGAATACTTGAATACGAGTGGGCGCGTGATATGGTGCGCCGTATTGCAGAGAAAGCGTGTTTAGCTGGAATCCATACCGAAATTGTTGTGCCGGAAGAATCAGACATACCGCTAAGGGAGCGTGTGCGCAGAGTAAATGCGTTGTGCGCCAAATACGGAACACAGAATTGCGCATTAATCTCGGTGCATATCAACGCTGCCGGAAACGAAGGGAAGTGGCTCAATGCGCGTGGATGGACCGGGTGGGTTGCTCCCAAATCATCGCAGAAGTCGAAGACTCTTGCACGATTGCTATACATTGAAGCAAGCCGAGCCGGATTGCAGGGCAATCGACTGCCCTCATCATCGTGCTATTGGGTAGGAAACTTCGCAATCGTGCGTGACACAAAATGCCCGGCGGTGCTTACCGAGAATCTATTTCAAGACAACAAAGATGATGTTGAATATCTCGTAAGCGAGTCTGGCAAAGAAGCCATAGCCACGTTACACATTGACGCGATAAAAAAGTATTTCGAGAACAACTAAATCACGACTTATGACTAACAACCGCATCTTGCCGCTTTTAGTCGGCTTGCTGATTGCCGCAATGGCGGAATCGTGCGGCTCGGCTCGAAAAATCGTGCAAAGCTCCACCGAGCAGCACATCACAGCTTCACAGAGTGAAGACCGCCATGACGAGAGCCAAAGCAAAGAAGCCGTCAACCTCTCGCAGAACATTAACGAAACTACAAATGCCGTTATCGAGTTTACGAAAGTAGAATATAATGACGGTACTTGTGAAACTGACACTACGAAACGCGCCGGAGATACTGCAACTCCCAAGCCTCGCAACCGAGAGAGCAAGAAACCTCCCAATAATCACGGCGGCATAAAAGCAATTACCACCGGGCGCATCAACATTAACAATAATCGAAACGCCACGACCGACGCCGACATAGTGACTGAAGATAAATCACAGTCCGATGAAAGCATTGATTCCTCACGTGACGAAGACAACGGCACCGAAGTAAAATCTGACGAAAAGCCAATACGCGGAACACTCTACCACCTTTGCGCAATTACCGGCGCAATAGCCACGGTAATTTCGTTATGCGTCATAGTCCGCAGATTACGCCGCCGGTTATGTCATAAGGACTAACTCATTTTGTTTTGTTAATAATATATTGGATATTAGCCGCGTTGAGAAATGCGGCTAATGTTTGAAAACTCATAATTATTGACTACCTTTGTGGTCGATGATTTCTTTCAATCATCATTTGCGTTGAAGCACTCCGAATCGTGAATTTTCTCGGCTCGGAGTGCTTGTTTTTTACATTTTTGTTGTTATTTTGTGACTTTCAAAACGTATAAGAGATTATATTATATTATTACACAAATAGTTACCTTACATATACCCACATTCTGCATCGGAAAATGACGTAATTGTCACAATCCGTCACAATCCGTCACAATCCATTAGTACAGCGTGCTTTACGGCACGCTTTTTTCATGCCCTTACTGATGGATTCTAACGGATTCTGACCCCTTTTTCGCCCATTTTTGTATCCCGGTTGTATTTCGTCATCGACCGGGACCGAAAGCGCGAGATAAGTGATGGAGGATTTACACGTCAGTACACGTCGATACACGCCCATACACGCTTTTGGCGAAATAATTGGCGAAATAACCACTTATATAAAGCCAGTATGAGCAGTAACATTCAAATTGAAAAAGTCTGTCAGTGGTGCGGAAAAAACTTCATTGCCCGGACTACTCAGACTGCGTACTGTTCCAAACGATGCGCTGAACATGCCTATAAGGATAGAAAGCGCAAAGAGAAAATGGAACTGTGCAAAGAAGAGGTGCGTCGAGTTCAGACCGGGATGAAAGAAATTGACGAGAAAGAATTTCTCACTCCCCGTCAGGCAGCTCAGTATCTTGGTCTTTGCTATAAGACCTTTTACATCTATATCAATAAAGGTGTAATCAAGGCATGGAAACTCAACCGTAAGACCCTTGTCAAGCGAAGCGATATTGACACTCTATTCGCTGCGACGGAACGGACAACCATTGCACGAGAGGAAACTCCAATTTCTGAGTTTTACACTACACAGGAAGTTCTTGACAAATATCAGGTATCTAACGGCTGGTTTTGGAAAGTCTGTAAAGAAAAGAAAATCCCCAAGACCGTGTATCGTGGGAAAAACATGTGGAGCAAAGCCCATGTTGACCGGGCATTTGCAAAGAAACCAACTCCGGAGGGAATCACAGAGTGGTACACTGTTGCTGAAATCCAAGAGAAATTCGGGATGACACTATCAGCCATATACAACCTTGCTTCCAAGGAAGGAATTCCGAAAACTAAAGTCGGTAAAGAAGTACGCTATTCAAAGAATCATTTTGATGTGGCTAAAGGTGTGGCGGAACCTGAACCTCCGGCTGAATACACGATAGCAGAGGCTATGGTAAAGTTTGGCATGACCAGAGACCAGCTCTATCACTATGTCAAAACCTATAAGATAACCCGTACCAAGAGAGGCAAGTTTACCTATCTCTCCCGCAAAGAACTGGATGATTTGCTTGCGCCACCTACGATTTAGCCGAATCCGGCTATAGTGGCGCGATGGTGGCTGATTCCACCATGCAAACACTACCGAACTTTGCGTCAAACTTTTAACTCTTTCAAGATACAATGAATACCTGCACTAAAGTTTTCCTTCGTAAAAAGGAAATATCGGGCGACCGCATATCGCTCTACCTCGACTTCTATCCCCCAATCCGAAATCCTCACACCAACAGGCTCAGCCGCCGTGAGGGTCTGGGAATATATCTCTAGGGGCATCCGGCAAATGCCCGTGAACGAGAGTTCAACGCCTCCATGATGGAAAAGGCGGAGGCTATCCGTTGCCGTCGCTTCGAGCAGTTGCTCAACGAGCAGTTTGATTTTCTCGACAAGGAGAAACTGCGTATGGACTTCCTCGCCTACTTCAAGCAGAAGTGCCGTCAGAAATATCAGAAATGGGATTGCTTCTGCGCCATTTCACTATCTATTGTAAGGGCAAATGCACTTTCGGCGACCTTACTGTGGATTTCTGCAATGGCTTCCGCACATATCTTCTCTCCGCCCAGCGTCAGCGCAACAATGGCAAAGGGCCAATATCCCACAATTCTGCTGCGGGCTACTGGTCAACATTCCGCGCTCTGCTGAAAATCACCTATCAGGAGAAATATATCCGCGAAAATCTCAATGACTTTCTGGAAAAGATTGAGTGGAAGGAGGTCAAGAAGGAGTTTCTTACACTCGCAGAAGTCAAGCAGCTTGTCGCCACTCCCTGCAAGATACCCGTACTCAAACAAGCTGTGCTGTTCAGTTGCATGACAGGGCTACGAATCAGCGACATCCTGCAACTCTCATGGAAACATATCCAGATGGGTCAGGACGGAGGCTATCTAATCCGTCTCTGCACCGAGAAAACGGAAGAAGAAACGAATCTCCCAATCAGTGATGAAACACTGGCTCTGTGCGGAGAGCGTTCAGAAGGCCTTGTTTTCAATGGTCTGAAACGCCACATGGTCAACCATCCTCTGAAAGAGTGGATAAAGTCCGCGGGATTAACCCGACGCATCACTTTCCATGTGAGAAGACATATCAAATTTTCTTTCTTGCTAAAATTCAAGCACTTGCAAATTTTTGCAGCTTGACAGGTAACGATTTAGAAACCAGCGAAATTCTGTGTTTCACTTCGTTTTGCAGTAATTCAAAAGAACGCTTTTCCTAAATGCAAAGGTAATATTATTTTTTGAATAATAAACCTTTGCAGATAGTCAAATTCAATAAAATCGGCTATGGTTGCTTGAATTTATATTTAAGTCCATACTCTTCAAGTTTACTGTATAGTGCCGACCTGCTTATTCCCAACAGTTCGGCGGCAAGGCTCCGATTGCCGTTCGCTTGTTTCAACGCACGCATTATCCGTTCCTTATCCTCTGCATCATTGCGCAGGGCGAAACTGACGGGTGAGGTCGGTTTCGTCACGGCAAGTTCCAGATGCTCTTTCGTTACAACACCTTCTTGCGCCTGCAATACCGCACCCATGATTTTCTGCCGAAGTTCCCGCACGTTGCCCGGCCATGTGTGGATCAGCAATGCTTTACGGGCTTCGGGACTGAATCCGCCCACATTACACTCCAGTTCCTTGTTGGCAATCTCACGGAAGAACTCTGCCAACGGCATAATGTCTTCCTGACAGTCACGCAACGACGGCACGCTTATCACGAAGTCGTGCAGACGGTAGAGTAAATCCTGCCGGAAACGCTTTTCACTCACTGCCGCCTCCAGATCCTCGTTGGTGGCGGCGATGATGCGGACATTGAAACTTCTGTCCGAATTGTCACCGACCGGGCGATAACGTCTCTCTTGTATGGCACGGAGCAACATCTGTTGGGTTTCCAACGCGAGGTTGCCCACCTCGTCCAGAAACAACGTGCCACCTTCCGCTTCATGGAAATACCCTTTCTTGGTGCTGTCTGCACCTGTAAACGCTCCCTTGACGTGTCCGAAGAATGCCGACGGCGCAAGTTCTTTTGAGAGTGAACCGCAGTCAACCGCCACGAAGGGTTTGCCCGCACGTTTGCTCTTGTCGTGTAGGTAATGGGCGATATGCTCCTTGCCCGTGCCGTTCTCTCCGAATATCATCACACTCATATCGGTAGCGGCTACCAACCTTATGCGATGCATGATTTTCTGAAAGGCGGAACCTTCACGGACGAACACGGGCATACGGCGGTGTCCCATCTGACGCTCCTTCTGTATGGAACGGAGAAGTGGAATGAGTTTGTCCTCTATCAGTTTTTTAGGTATATAGTCTATCGAACCGAGTTTCATGCTCTCCACGGCAGTATGTACTTCGGCATAGTCGGTCATGATGATGAACGGCTGCATCTTTCCTTCCTTGCGCATCCAACGCAGCATGTCTATACCGTTGCCGTCAGGCAGGCGCAGGTCGGCAACTACTATGTCATTATCCGTTGCCTGTTGCAGATGTTTCTTCGCTGTCGATAGGTGGTAAGCTTTCACGGTATGGTAGCCCTCCCGTGCCAGCAGGTTGCAGACATATTCGCAATACACGATGTTGTCCTCCACCACGATTATTCTGGTCTTATCCATTTTCGTATTTTCTCCTTTCCTCTTTTGCCAGCCGGATTATTTCCGCGCCCTTATTCAATACTGCGGTAACAGCATGGCTTAACTCACTTTCTTCCGGTATAGCCTTTCCATGAAGCAATCCGTAAAGTTCCCTCAGCGGTTGGTCGGCACGGAGTACCTCCCACGAGCTACGCAAGTGGTGTGTCAAGGCATCAAGTTCTTGCAGGTCGTTTCGCGTTGCCGCATCCTGCATCAAGCGCATTTCCTTTTCAGTTTCCGTTATCAGTTTCTCCAGCATGACGGCCTCATTGCCGTATGACAGCAAGGTGGATAAGTCCGGCTTTCCGTCCAGAGTTTCTTTTATGCCGCACTTGTCCGAGACCTCCATCAGCTCCGATATGGAGAACGGCTTGAACAGGCATCCGGCAAAGCCTTTTGCCAAAAGTTCCTCCGCATCGCAACTGCCCGAAGCGGTTGCCACGACCACGGGGATTATCTATGAATTGCCCACGTTGGACGAACGCAGAAGTTCCAGCAACTCGAAACCGTTTATACCGGGCATATTCAAATCTGTCAGCAGCAGATTATATTCTTTCCGGCGTAGCATCTCCATCAGTTCCGCCGCATCGGTGCAAGTATCGCAGTGTATTCCCTCTTGGGCGTACATCTCTTTCTGCATCAGGAGCAACACCTCGTCATTGTCGATGGCGATGACATTGAGGTTTCTGTCTTTTCTGTGAATATACGTCTGTATTACTTGCTCCGGCACATCATCAGCTTTTTGCATCGGTATTTCCACCATGAAACGGCTTCCTTTCCCTTTTTCACTGTTCAGTCTGATTTTTCCATGAAGCATCGTCACGATATTATGAACGATGGCAAGTCCAAGTCCGAAACCGTCCTTTGCGGCGGCATTTGAGAGGCGTTCAAATGCGTCGAACACATGGTGCTGTTCCTCTTCGGTCATGCCCGTACCGGTGTCCTCGACGGTCAGTGTCAACACTCCGTTGGTATAGTCGGAAGTCAGTGACACACCACCTTTCTCTGTGAACTTGATGGCGTTTGACAGCAGGTTGTTACCGATTTGAACTATTCGCTCTTTGTCGGTCAATACAACAGCATCATTCCCGTTCTTCATGGTCAAGGACAGTCCCTTGTTCATGGCAACGGACATGAACTCCGTTTCAAGGATGTGCGTGATTGCTGAAATTCTGCAAGGTTGCATTTTGGGCTGTTCCTTGCCGTTATCCAAGCGGAAGAAGTCCAGCAGAGTGTTGAGCATAGCCCGCATACGGTCGGAGGATTGTTGTATGCTTTGAAGGAAATGCACATTGTTCCCATTGCTGCACTCTTTTTGCAACAGTTCGGCATAGCCTGTTATTGCCGTCAGCGGTGTACGCAACTCGTGGGTAATAGTATATACCGCTTTCTTTCGGGAGGTTATGAGTACCTCATTTTGTTGCACGGACTGTTCCAATTGCCCTATCAAATCCGTTGTCTGGCGTTTGTATCGTTTGATGCTCTTTGCATCATGGTGTATGATGATATAAGAAATGACCAACAGCAAAAGGACAAATCCCATCAAGCCGCCTATCTGCATAAATGATTTTTCACGCATGGCGGTTATCTCGGCTTCCCTGCTTTGTAAATCAGATTGTACCTTCTTTTCGATTTGGCAAATCAATCCTCGCAGTTGTCTGTTAAGTTCGGCATTACGAGCCGCAAGACTGTCGGCTTGTTCCGACAACCGACGGCTTTGTGCTTTCTGTTCGCTGACCATGTTTCTATCGGGAGAACGAAGCGTAGTCGTTGTTGTCAATGGCTTCGTTTTCTCTTTTTTACCGAATATGCCCAAGAATCCTTTGCGCTTCGGTTTCTTGGGCTGTTCCTGCACAATCTTCTGCACAATCACCGGTTCTTGGCTGGCTATCTTCCTGTTGATGGATTGTTGCTCATCCATTAACCGGACAATCTGGAATATCTGCCGTTCCTTATACTCCAAAAGACTGCGCACGCTGTCAACACGCTCAATTTTGTGAGTTACATTGAAACTGCATAATATACTGTCCAATGCAATACGTTGGGCATGGTAATTCTCCAAATCTGTTTCGTCCCAATCCAATATAGTTTCTCCCAACAAAGAGAACTCTATCAGTCGGATATGAATACGGTTTACATCCTTCCTGAATTCATTTATACGTCGATTGCCAACCTCCAATGCTTCCACTTCCTGCCATTCATGATGCCAAGTGTAGGCAATACATCCGATTAACAATGCAATAAGTGTATAGCCGAAAGCGACCGCTTTCTGAAGATGTTTCACTGTATGTTTACATCTATGATATTGACAGAAAAAAATTAATTATTTTGTTTTTCCAATTTTTGCAAATCCATTTGCATAGTTTCCTATAATATTGTGATTATCATCACAAATATATCCATTGAAGTAATATCCTATGAGTATTTTATTTTCGGTGAAAATATAGCCATTGGAATAGTTTCCAATCATTTTACCCTGGGTGTTAAATACATATCCATTTCGATAGGTAATCAGAGAAGTTTTATATGAGCATGAGTATAAGCATAAAACACTCAGAGTTAGCAACAATGTCCTCATATCATTTTTGAATTAGTATCTGAATCTTGATGTATCTATTCCTTTTATCTCCTTTTTCTTATATCCGCCAAAACAATAACTGAAATGCAAAGTAAATGAACGTGAATAAAATCCGCTGTTCATATCCAAGTGTTGCCCCTTAAAGCGGACTTTTGTTGCAGGCATTCCTGTATCAAATATGTCATTGCAACGGGCTGATAAACTCAATTTGTCATTTGCAAAATTCCATTTTAATCCGGCAGTGAGATTAAAAATAGATTCTATATCAAATGTCCCTTGTATGACAGGAGTCTGTACATTCCCTATCAACTCGAAAGATAAATTCTTGTTTACTTTAAACGTGTTATCCAATGTGCCGCTAAATACCCATTTCCTCCGATTGAAAGGAATGTCGAAAAAATCATCACAGCGTTGGTGCATTTGCATTCCGACTAAGGAGAATCGGGAATCCAGCCAGTTTCCTGCTTTAAAGGGTACTATGATATTTGCTCCCCATAGCTGCATATAGTTCCAGTTTGTATTTTTATAGATCAGTGCCAGCCTGTCGGTAGATTGATAGGCGGCTTGTGTGAAATAATCCGATGTATGCGTGAAAAACAGACTGAAAATATACTTCTTCATGAAGATATAACTTCCATTCAGATTATAATTCGTCATCGGCTTCAAATTCGGTGTACCCCACAATTCTGTATATCCATTAAGATAACTGACGGAAGACTGCATATCCCAATAACTTGGATAGGTTTTATCCGTAGATAATGACAATTGAAACAGATGTTCCGGTGTTTTAAAATAGGTCAATGATGCTTGTGGAAAGACTGCCCATTTATGATAATTGCCAATCGTATAATACTCTCCTGTAGCAGAAACGGATAAAGATGTACCTGTTGCATAGTTTTTGCTCAACGACACATAAAAACTGGCAGTTTGTTCTCTCAGATTGGAATATGTATTTTGTGTTTGAATGTCACCTGTCACTTTATCGTAAGTTTGGAAATCAAGATCTTTGGCAAATCGATAGGAAACTCCATAACCCAAATTCCATCCTTTGGATAAAGAGTGTTTCCCGTCTACATAAATAGAATAGCGGTCTATCTTTTGTCCGCCAACCATAGAGAAACTACTCTGATTTCCATTTTGATAATCAGTATGTAAACATTGATTATTATTGGAAGTATAATAGGTATAGTCACCTCCTATTTCAAGACCGAATCCTGAATGATATTGCAATGTGACATTGTGCATTTGATTGTCAATATATTTATCAACATTACCGGTTTGGTAATTGCCTGATGTCCGGCTGTTATTATATTGGTCAGGGGTATAACTACCTGTGTAGGCAATATTGATATTGTTTTTATCGTTGAAATTATATTCAAAAGCGGCTCTAAGGTCATGCTTCCAATACTTGCTGCGCAACTGTTCATTTTGTGTGATAGAATGGAGTTCTTCTTTTAGCGTATGCTTGGAATCAAGGTCTATGTACTCCATTTTTTTTTACGTTATTTACTCCATACATTACATCAAAAGCCATTTTAGGAGTTGACAACCGAAAGTTCCCGTTCATTCCCCCGTCATTGAAGTATTGGTTTTTATAGTCAGCACTTATCTCACCCTGAAAAGAGTAGTCGTTTGAACGCTTTAAAACAACATTAATAGCCGCGCCCCGTACATGATATTCAGGAGGCGCACTGTACATCACTTCCACTTTTTCCACACGATTAACCGGAGTATTGCGCAAAATCGTTTCAAGTTGTCCGGCATCCATTGTTGTTGGTTTGCCATTTAGAATAATCGTCAGTTTCCCGGCTCCTGCCAAAGTCAGTATTCCTCTCTCTTCTTGTACTCCCGGTATCTTTGTCAATGCTTCATAAGCATTGTTTACAAGTTGATTTTGGGTAAGGACAGCAAGATTATACCCTAAAAGTCCATTCTTCACTTTAACAAAAGGACGTTCTGCCTTTATAATAATTTCATCCAAAGCATAGTCTTTAGGTTGAAGTTGAATAGTTCCGACATCATTTCCCTTACCTGCCATTTGTTTGGTTTCATATAAAATGTGTTGTATTATCAAACGGTATTCTTCCTGTTGGCTATTAAAAACGAATATACCGTCAGTATTAGAGATGGATGCGGCTATATAGGTCGAATCCATCGCTTGCAGAATAATAGTCGCTCCGTCTATCGGTAGTTGTTCGGCATCTATTATTTTACCGCTAATCATTTGCCCATAAACAGTCGTTTGGGAGCAAACGAACGATAGGAAGAAAAATGTAAGTACTTTAATTTTGCGTAACTGCATCATACGAATTCAGTTGATTACAAGAAATCTATCAATCCAATATGTATTTCGGAATGGATACAAAGCTTATTATTCCTCTTATTCGATAGTCTGTATCAGGAACGGTCAATATCATAGTCATATCTATGGGAGCAGGTGATTTGGTCAAAGCATTGTTTATAAGCCTTTCCCAATCGACGCCTAAGTAGGCTTGAATGACTTGTAGCACGTACGAAGAACTGGCTTCTTCGCCATACAGTTCTATTTGGAAATCATAGAACTTCGACGCAGTAGTTCCAGCATCAGCGGGATTGTGTTTGTATAAGCGTAAGTTGGGAATAGCGTATTTAGTGGGTGCCGCACCTGTGTCGGCATTCTGCGTGATGAAGAACTCGTAACCGCTGTCTTTTAGTATAGGCTTGTTATATATGTTATCTTGGTCGAACAGATAGTAGTCCTGAGCTTGATTGTTCACTAAAAAGAGTGTGGTGCCTGCCGGCAATATCGGGTAGTTGCTGTCATTGATAACGTATGCAAGGTAGCAATCTGTTACTTTCACTTCAATAGTTTCTTTATCTCCTGTCACATTGTCTATAATGGACAGCATGGTACTTCCTTTCTGTTTTCCGAACAAAGAGACAACACCTCCCGGCTTGTCTGCATATAACTTGCCATTATAAGTGGCTTGCAAAATATTTTCATCTTCTATCGCCAAACTAATATCCCCACTACCATTTGTTATGTAGATGCTGTTAGTTTCTTGTCCTAATCTTACCTCATAGTAAGTATCTCCAAGACAGAACGGAGTAATCGCTTCATTTTCGTTATTATCATCACTGCAACTTGTCAGTGACCATATGCTTAGCAGCAATGCTATATGCCAGAATTTAAGTTGGTTCATATTACTTTTTTTGGTTGTTATAATCAGTGCAAAGTTACGGGCATTAAACGAAACAACTCTCAAACTAAGTTGAGAGTTGCACAGAAGGGTATTTTTTCGGAGATGCTATTTCTCTCCAAAAGTAATCTCCTTGCGAATACGGCTAAGATATGTTGGCGTTATTTGCAGATAAGATGCCAATTCTTTAAGTGTGATGTTTTGCAGTATATCAGGGCAACACCTTAATAAATGGATATAATGTTCCTTTGCAGACAGACGATACATATTCAGAAAACTATCGTATGCCTGAATGAAAAATCCGTCCGATATAGCACTATGCAGCTTAGGTTCTTTCTCGAATAGTTCATCCACAATGTTTCGGTTACATACATAAACTTCAGAATCCTTTGCCGCTATAATATCTGCTGCAACAGGAGTATTCATCACCAGACTTGAATAATCACCTATCGGAGTATCACAAAATGAAAATCCGGTAATATGAATATTACCCTCTGAGTCTATCACAGAATACTTGAAATATCCGTGTTTAATGAATCCCCATACACATTTTGTGGTTTCTCCACGATGAAGAAAATATTCACCTTTTTTGTATGAGCGTAACTTACCCTCTTTGGTGCATAGTTCGCGCCAAAAGTTCAAATCAATTTTATCTATATAGAGATTGAATTTATCCATATAATAGTCTGTATGACATCTATTTGCAAAGGTAGTGATTTTATTTCAAACTATCTATAACATAACATGTAAATGAAGCCATTCAGACTACAATTCACTCTAAATGGCTTCTTGGGACTATTAAAATTTTACATTTTCATTCCTATCGGTCGGTTCTCATCCTTGACATACAGCCCCGGACGCACGATTGTGACATGGTCGGCAATGAAATTGCCCGTGGGAATTCGTTCACTTGCCGGACTGCTTATCAAAGGAGCATTATGCCATGGAATCGTCCCATCTTTGTTGCCACTTAGCCTCCATCTCCCTCGAAAGCTCCACAATCTCCCGGCTCAGTTTCACGAGGTCGATGGTACACTTCTCCAGCTTGTAGAGCAACACCATCGCCTTTTTCTCCGAAAAGTGGATGCGCAGCTCTTTAACGACCTGATTGTAGTTCGTGCCTATGCAGCGGAACTGGACATGGAAATCCGACAGCTTGGTGTAGTAGTCCAGCATCGTCTTGTCCACCTTCAGCACCTTGAACTTCTGTCCGAAGAAGTGCGCTTTTAGAAAGACTGCTTTCGCATACACGTTCGATTCCTCGTACATCGTCAGGAACCTGTTCCATTCCACATCGTCGAAGCGCACCATCACGCAGTGCGTCTTCGGGTTCAACTTGGGATTTCTCCCGTACTTAGTCTTCTTTTTCATACTTCTTAATTCTTTTAATTTTATGGCTTGTCTATTGCTTAATCTTTGATTAAAGAACCCCGAAATTATCCGACTGCGGAGGATAATTCTGCCCACGGCGGTGAAGGCATTTTCAGTTACTTAGAATTATTCGGGTAACTGAAAATATACCTTATCTAATTTTATTGTTTATAACTGTGCTGATATACAGTGTTATACAAAATTGATGGTGTACTCGTGGTGTACTAATTAGTTGGAGAAATCAAAAAACGGATGTCCGATTTTGGGATATTTAAGGGTTGTTAGTTATATTTAATTCGATTCTTTTTCTCATAGTCGCAGTAGATTTGAGGCTCTGAACGGCTGTTCATTGAGAAAAAATCGCTAATTTTGCAGTCGGATTGACACAGGTCATTCCACTACATTTTGGAAACGAAGCATTATGTTTATCTTATGGTAGGAAACCTGAGAAACTTTCAACCGAGCAGAGAAAGCATAGTGGTTCTCACGCATATAGCGTGGGCTGCTACTGTTATATCTGCTCACAGGCTTTCTCAGGGCCTCCTATCAAGACGTGACATAGTTGCTCACGCTTCTTGTAGGGTAAATTATTAACCGAATGATTATGCGTAAAGTAATACTATCTTCGTTGTTTCTTATTCCTCTTTTGGGATATTCTCAAACAGAAATTCCGGATAGCATAGAGGGAAAAGAACTTAATGAGGTCGTTGTGGAGGCTTCTAATCAGCGGACTTCATCAACATCTTCCACTTACATTCCGATGTCGCGGCAAAAGAATACAGCTTCGGATGCTATATCGCTGTTGAGTCAGATGGCAATACCCCAGCTCAATGTTGACCCTGCAAGTCAAAATGTAAAGACTGTTTCGGGTCAGGCCGTTTCAATATTTATAGACTATGTCGCTGCCTCTGCTCAAGATTTGAGCGGAATGCGCACAACTGATGTAAAGAAGGTCGAATATCTCATTTATCCCACTGACCCGCGATTCAGAGGGGCGCAATATGTCATAAATTTCGTAATGCAGAAATATGAATGGGGTGGCTATACAAAACTTAGTGCAGACAAATGGTTTGGCGTCAATCGCTCGGAGGCCTCGGTTTATTCAAAATTTTCCTACAAGCGAATGACCTTTGACCTCTATGCGGATGAAATTTATCTGACAAACCGACACACAGGGACACAGTCAACCGAAACTTTTCGTTTCCCGGATTTATATGGTAAGGGGCCGCAGACCGTTGAGAGAGTTTCCATTCCCGCTGCTCTCCGTTACCGAAACAATAGCAATGACATAACGTTTCGTGCATTATATAATACAGACAAGACACAAATCTCCAATACGCTGTCGTTGGCATTCACCTCTATACCGCGTAATGATGCCACAACATCACTGACATATGCAAATGATTTCTTACCCGGTTCGACAGCTAAGTCAGTCGCCTCAAGCAATAACTTCAGTCTTAATTATAATTTTGAGATTTATCGCTCCTTCGGCGAGAAATTGGGTATGAACATAGAATCACGTTATAATTACGACCATAACACATCAAATTCGGATTACACAGACAATGATTTCCGTATTATCAATGATGCGAAAGAGGATATGCACTATGTGAGTGCCACGCCATGCCTCGTATGGAATCCCAATAATCATAACAGTTTGATGCCGTATATGCACGCTGAATATTCGACAACCAAAATAAATTATTTTGGGAATTCGCCGTCGCATCAGGATTACGACATCTGGGGATATATGGCAGGCGTGAAATACACTTATCAGCAAAGCCAATGGTCTGCGGGCGGTCTTGTGGGCTGGGTATATGCTGACGTAGATCTATCAGGCACACGAATAAAAGACAATTATCCACAAGGAAACGTTTTCGGCACATATTCTCCCAACGATAAGAATCAGGTTGAAATCACATACGCTTTTGGCAAGCAGGTTCCCGATACTTACCAAAAGAGCCCTAATATGCTTCAGCAGGATGAATTGATGTGGTATGCCGGAACTCCCGGACTTGACAACTATTGGAATCATAGGGCCGATGCTACATATACATGGCTTCCGAACAATAAATGGCAACTTTCTCTGAATGGGGCTTATTTCATAGCAGACAACCGTGTAACCTCTATTTATACTCCCACAGCTCCGAATGGCACGATGTTGCGGCAATATCTCAACGATGGTAATTTCAGCTGGACTACGGTAACGGCAAACGCCACTGCTAAATTTCTCGGAGGCAAACTAATTGCACGGGTTAGTCCCATGTACACGCACTATTCCACGACAGGCGAATACGCGCAAAAGATGGACGGACTACAATGCACGGCACAACTCACATGGTATTTCGGCAATTTTTACCTTTTTGGATGGTATATACCACTCCACGGAAAGACCTCAGCCAGACATCCGGAATAAAGGATAGGACACCATCACGATACCAGCTTCAAATTGGATATGGCAAAGGGGCTTGGAGAGCATCTGCGACAGCTTACAATTTTCTTCGTTCAAGCTGGGAATCATCCCGTGAGACACTAACCAGCCAATACTATCAGTTTGACAGACGCACATATGGAACAGCGCAGCATATGCGTTTCCAATTCTCTGTAACTTATACTTTCGGATACGGTAAAAAGATACAACGGGGTAATGAAGTCAGTGGCTCTGGTACTGGACAGAGTGCAATTCTTAAATGAAGGAGCTGATTTGAATTAACCATTATAGAGCCACTGAGAAAATTTGACTGTTCTCAGTGGCTCTTGTAATGTGTACGGTTGTTTATCTTATTCCGAAGCCTCGCTTTATGGTCTGTGTCAGCCGTTGCCATTGGTCTTTGAGCCATTGGAATATCCGGGTGCCATTGACATGGAGATGGAATTTGTTGTCCGTGGGGTCTCGCTTGATTTGTACCTTTGCCCCCGAAGCGTCCACCTCTCTCCGCTGGAACGGATAATAGAGTGTCGTGCCTGACTTTAAGACATATTCATTCATTGAGAGAAGCCCCTTTATGGAGTTGTCATTCAATCCCACGTCCTGACATTCCTCTATCGCCGGAAGCATGGCAACCGCATCGGGAAAGAACTTGACGAAGTTACCAATCTTCCATTCATAGCTGCGGACGGTGTCTGCCTCATGTTCTTTCTGCCGTCTCAGGCTATCCGATAGATTGGATATCTCACGGTGTAAATCCCGCTCCCGCGCCTCTGCACGGTCTTTCATCTCGCTGATTTCATTATCCTTTCTGACAATCTCGGCTTCAAGTCTCTTGGTCTTGCTCCCGGTGAATATATTGGCGATGTTGCTGCCGAGTTCCTTGCGTTGCGCATCCCGCTCGGCTTTCGCCTCGTCGCGCTCACGGATGGCGTTTCGGGCTTCTTTTCTCGCCTCATCAGTCTGTGCCTCGTATGCCTTTTTCTCGGCGGTCAGCCTGTCGGTATCCTCTGCAAGTCCTTTCCGTTGCTCCGCAAGTCTGACGGATTCCTCCGACAGTCCAGCGTTGGTGTCGGCAAGCGATTTGTTTTCGGCGGCGAGAGAAGAATTAGCCTCGGTCAACCGAGTGTTTTCGGAATAAAGTTCGTTGTTCTGCTGCCGTATTTCCTCGTTGACCTGCGTGAGCATTTTCTTCCGGGTGTCAAGGGCGGTTGTCCGGCACTCAAGGCTCTCCACCTTGCTCTCAAGAGATTTTTTCTCTTTGTCGAGCTTTCTTTTCTCAATGGAGAGATTGCCGATGTCTTCTTCAAGACCTTTCTTCTTCACCATGCAGTCGCGGTAATATTCGTGCTGCCCGATGTGGCGCGCCTCGGAACCACGGATACCACGCTCCAGACCGTATTTCGCCATAGCCTCGGCATAGATGTCCTGATAGCGGCTCATCTTTCCGCGCTCCATTATGTCGTCGGCGCACAGCCTCGGACGGTTGGCGGCTTTTGTGCGGTAACGCTTCTTTGCTGTCGCCTCCCTCGCTTTCTTCTTTCTCTCGGCGGTCACTATCGGAACGACGGCGATGTGAAGATGCGGAGTGCGCTCGTCCATGTGCAGTGCGGCTCCGACAACATTGTCGCCGCCGAATGTGTCGCGCGCCCACTTTATGTTGTCGGCAATCCACTCGTCGAGCTTGCCGCTGTCGATGATTTTCTGCATACCTTCGTTGTCGGAGGTCATAACCAAGTTGAGGCACCGAACCTGCCTGTCGGAGATTTTGCGGGTAATCCCTGCATTGGATATACGGTGTTCGACAGCCGCCGCAAGCCCGGTTATCCCGTCGGGATATTCGACCAGATTGTAGCGGTTGAGATGCGTCCTCGCCAGGTCCGCGTTTTCGGGATGGGCGGTGCGCTCGATATGCTTGGCTATCGAGTTCAGTGACGAGTTCGCCTTGATGATGTGTAACACTGCGTAGCTCATAGGCGGACGAGTTTAAGTTGCGGAGCAATCGGAGTGTACGGCTTTCTGTTAAGCCGTTCCGGGGTTTCCAAAGGGGTTGACCTCTTTGGCATATTGGGGACATTTTCAGCGTATCGGAACGATATGCGGCTCGGAAAATTCCCTAATATGCTAAGGAATTTCCGGATGGCGTAATTTCCGTGCCGCCACTGCACGGATGGTACTGCACTGCCATAGCAGTGATGCACCGCTATAACCACTGCACTGAATGCAATGGTTTCTTCAATGAAAAAAGAATGTTTCACGGGATTTCAGTTTTGGATTTACCCCCTGGCACTTTCGGCATTTTGGCATAAAGGGGATGCCTCGGCATATCCGTCAGAAATGCCAAAGTGCCAAAAATGCCAAGGGGTGGATAGGTTATAACTTGGTGTAATTTCCGTGGGTGTTGCGGATGAAAAGCACTCCCTTTCTGTCTCTGAGAAACCTCTTGAAACTGCGCTCAGGCATACCGCATTTCCCGGCGATCGCCACACCCTCTGCGGTAGTGAAGCCGTCGGGAAGCTCCGAGAGAACCGAGAGCTGCATCTCAGTCAGGGCATCCTCGCTGATGATGCCCTGCACCTTTGAGGCACTTATGCGAAAATACTCCGCAAGACGTATCGCCCTCTCCACCGTATCCACCTCTATCATTTTCTTTTCACTGCCGCACGCCCAGTCGGAGAGGGCCAGCAAGAGAGAAAAGCGGATAGCGTAGATTTCGAGTTTGCTTGCTATGGAGGTAAGGGTATCGCTGCCGTCAGCGTTGCAACGGTCGGTCTGCTCGTTCTGCCACTGATAGAGGCGGTCAAGAGCGTCCGATGAAAAAGGAACATCCTCGGATATTATTTCACCGTCTGCATCCACCTTGGGAACAATGTCGATAAGCCGGGAAAGGATGCCGCGCCACTCTGCCGCGATGTCAAAAGAAGGCAT